>DATKXK010000005.1 GCA_035529075.1 Acidobacteriota bacterium
TGCTTCCATCCCATCAGGCGTAAATACAGGACAGCCGTGAAGGTTCGGATCGAGAAGCCCTTGAGCAAAAACCTGCGGTTTCAAGCCCGGAGGTTTCTGCCCAAGGTAAGGACCTGTCAAGACCGGGAAATCATCCTGCTGTGCGTTAATACACGGAGCCAATGTGGCGGATATCAGAAGCACAACACAAATTGCCTTAGATTTCATTGTTTAATAACCTCTCTTCCGTTTCTTATCTACTAATACTAATACTAACCAGCGACTTCCACTAACAGTAGAATAAGCCATTTTAACACTAAAATCGAATTCCAAAAGAGTTTGGGGAGAGTGAGGTCCACCCCGCCATGAATATTGACCCCGCCGCTCGGTGAGGTTATCTTAGATCCATTAATCCACGCAGATACAGAGGAAAACGAGGGTCAATGGACCCCACGGCAAGCTGTGGGCCACCCGGCGGTCTCGGATATGGTCGGCCACACCATACCGGAGAGGATAGACTAATACCTGGATGACACCCAATGTAACACCACAGCGAGGACGCACCGACTACGCTACATCCGGGGGCTGATGATGGAACACCTCATTGACGTCAAGGGTATGGGCTTTGAGCAGGTAATGGCCGACAGTGTGACCAGAGACGCCGTCTGTCAGGAGATGATGGTTTGGCGAACGTTACTGAAAGGCCGCAACCAGCCTCCAGTTGACTAAAGGTCGCCATCGCCTTTGCTTCAACTGGAGAATAGAGAGATGGCTGGTCAGCAAATAACATGGGGCCAGAAGTACTATCGCGATATCCTCCAACGACTTCCATCAATCCTAGCACAGTGTGTCCTCACGGGAAACAGAAAAAACCATAGGAACTCGGGGAGAGTGGGGGCGGGTTTAGCCTTATAAAGGCGGAACATTGGTTCTTGAAAATCTGTATAACGGATGTATTTGAAGTTTCTGAGCTCAAACAACAGCCGTGCGGACAACTGGGACATAATAGTGTAGTGAATAGTCAACCCCGCTTTTCTCTCGCCTGTTCCTTTGTTTTGCCGTACCCGGCCATTAGTCTATCCTGTCGTTGGTCGTGGTTCCATCCGACCGTGTCGGTTAAAAGCTCTTCACGGAAAGGCTACGCTACTTCTTTGCCCGTTTCCACAGCTTTTGAAATTACTTTGGCACTTGCTTCATGGGGGCCATTGATTGTATCTTGTCCATTCTCCTACCGCGTAGGCCGAAGGTGCGGCTGGCCCAAACCGTCGCTGGATGACAAAAGGGAAGCAGCAGAGAGAGTTCCTAAATGAATGTACGAACGGCTACATACTTACTCGGCCTCGTAATTGCAGGATTATCCCTGTCCCACTGTGGCGGCAGCTCCGGTGGCGCCCGGGGTAACGGGGGCAACAACCTGGTACCAGCAGTTGAGGCGGTTCAGGCCGATGTCGGCTCGCTCCCGCTGATCGAACGGTTGAGCGGAGTGGTCCGAGCGAAAAACCAGGTTGAAATCTACACTGAAATCAGCGCGACCATCATGCAGGTCCACGTGAATGACGGCGACGCCGTCACCGAGGGACAACCCCTGATTCAACTCCGTGACACCGAATTTCGCGAGCGGCTGAAACAGGCTCGGGCCGGCTACCAGATCGCCATCGCGCAAGCAAGCCAGGCAGAGATCCGACTGGGCAAGCTCCGGTCCGACCTCGAACGCGCCGAAACCCTGGCCGAGAAACGGTTGGCCAGCGCGACTGAACTTGAGGCTGTTCAGACCGAGGCAGCCTCAGCCGAGGCCGATGTTGCCCTGGCCAAAGCCCGTGTCGAGCAGGCCCAGGCCACAATCGACGAGTACGAAGAGGCACTCGCCCGAACCGTGATCCGCGCCCCGGTCGCCGGAACGGTCGGTGATCGGAACGCCGAAATCGGCATGTCTGTCAACGGCAACATCCGCCTGTTCACCCTTGGCCAACTCGACACGCTGCGGATCGGCATTATCCTGACCGATCACATGCTCAATTATATCGAAGCCGGCCAGCGGGCCGAAATCCAGACTGCCAACCTGCCGTTCGGGTCGGCCGCCGCAAAACTCTCCCGCATCTCCCCATTCCTGCACCCGGTGACTCACAGCACCGACGCCGAAATCGATCTGCCCAACCCCGACCATCAGCTCAACCCCGGCATGTTCGTCACTGTCGACGTGTACTATGGCGAAAGCGAACAAGCCACACTCGTGCCGCTGAGCGCGCTGTACGATAACCCTGCCACCGGGGCCACCGGCATCTATGTAACGGCCGACTCCCTTGCCGGGGAAGCGGTCGAGGCTCACGAAGGGGACAAGTCGATCGCTCTCACTGCCCCTGTAGCGTTTGAATTCGTCCCTGTCGATGTGATCGCCAGGGGGCGGACCACCGCCGGAATCACCGGCGTGGAGCCGGGCAAGTGGATTATCACTCTCGGGCAGGACCTCCTCGGCGGCAAGCCGGGTGAAGCCCGGGTCCGAAAGGTGGATTGGAAATGGGTCGAACGCCTTCAGCACCTCCAGCGTGAGAATCTGCTCGAAGAGTTCATGGAACGCCAGCAGGAAGCCGCAACCGGCGAACCGACAACCTGAGCCGCTAATCACTTAACCGGTCTGACATAGTGGTCACAGCACGATGAATATCACGCGCCTCGCCGTCCATCGCCCGGTCGCCACCGCCATGGTGTTCCTGATCATTATCATTCTGGGCGTCATGGCCCTCCGCTATCTCCCGGTCGATCTCCTTCCGCAGATCGAATACCCCAGACTGAGCATCTCGACCTCCTATCCCAATGTAGGCCCGGAGGAAATCGAGACTATCATTACCGACCGCATCGAAAATGCCGTCGCCAGCGTCTCTAATATCGAAGAGGTACGGTCCAGATCCTCGGAGGGCCGCAGCCGGGTGACACTTGAGTTCGCGCAGGGAACCGATATTGATGCCGCCGCTAACGATGTCCGCGCGGCCCTCGACCGTATTCGCGATGACTTTCCGCCTGAAGTTGATCTGCCCCGCATCTGGAAATTCGACCCCGACAACTTCCCGGTCGTCATTCTCGGCGCCCATTCCAGTCGCAGCCTCGATGAACTGACCCGCATCCTCGAGCGTGAGATCGCCCAGCGATTCGAGCAGATCCCGGGGGTCGGCTCGGTCGATGTATGGGGAGGCGTCTACCGTGAGGTTCAGGTTCGTCTCAAGCGCGACCGCCTCGCCTCGAGCCGTCTCTCCGCCGCCGATGTCCGACAGGCGCTGCAGCGGGAGAACGTGACGCTCCCTGGCGGCGACATGCGCGAGGGAATCAGCGACATGTATCTGCGCACCCGCGGCGAATTCCGGTCGCTCGATGAGATCGCCGGCACCATCATCACCGTGGTCGACGGCAAGCCGATCCGCGTTCGCGATGTCGCCGAGGTTGTGGACGGCTACGAAGATATCAACCGGGTCGTTCAGATTGATGGCAAGCCGATGATCCGGCTGGGAGTTCAGAAACAGTCGGGGGCGAACACCGTCGCCGTCGCCGCGGAAGCCCGCAAAGTGATGGAGCAGATCAGCCGCGAGCGTGACGACCTGGAACTGCTGATCGTTATCGACCAGAGTCAGTTTATTCAGAATTCCATCAACAACGTGCAGAAGTCGGCGCTCTTTGGCGGTCTCCTTGCTATCTTCATTCTCTACCTCTTTCTGCGCAATGGTTCAACCACCTTCATTATTGCCCTGTCGATTCCCATCTCGATCATTGCCGCCTTCGGCCTGCTCTTTTTCAATGGTCTGACGCTCAACCAGATGAGCTTCGGAGGGCTCGCACTCGGTATCGGGCTGATCGTAGACAACTCCATTGTCGTGCTCGAGAACATCATCCGCTTGCGGGAGAATCGTCACACGCTTGAGGAAAGCGCGCTGACCGGAGCTAAGCAGGTGAGCGGCGCCATTGTCGCATCCACCCTGACCACGATGGTGATCTTCCTTCCCGTGGTCTTCATGCAGACTATCTCCGGCATGCTCTTTCGGGAACTCGCGCTCGTGGTCGTTTTTGCTTTGCTCTGCTCGCTGCTCGTGGCGTTAACCCTGGTGCCGATGTTGGCCAGCCGCTTCCTCCACCTGCGGGCCGGCGAGAAGACGACCGAGAACGAGAACTCACGGCTCGGTCGCTGGTTCATTTCCCTCCAGGAGGCCTACTCACGCCTTCTGGCGGCGGCGATCCGCCACAAGAAAATTGTCTTTGCCACGACCGGAGTCCTGCTGGTAATCACATTCCTCCTCTGGCCCCTCCTGCCGATCGAACTCGCACCTCAGACCGATGCCGACGAGATCGGGGTGGACTTGCAGATGGCGCAGGGAACGAATATCGCGGTCGTGAACGAATACCTCCAGGAACTGGACCGGATGGTTCGGACAGTCACCCCCATGGATCAGGTCCGCCATCTGACCGCCGAAATCCGTGGCGGCGACGCCGAGGTGGAAATCGCTCTTAAGGGGGCTGACGAACGCACCATGAACAGTTTCGTCCTCGCCGATCAAATCCGCCAGGCTGTTGTAGGTAAGATACCGGGCGCAGACATTCGCGTGTCGGCCCAGTCCGGTCTCTGGATGTTGCAGCGGCTGTTCGGATCGGGCGGGGGCGATGCGGTCGAGGTCGAACTGCGCGGTTATGATCTGGCGATCGCCGATCGCATTGCCAATGACCTCAAGCAAATCATGGATCAGGCGCCGGAAGTGGCCGATGTCCGGGTGAGCCGCCGCGAGGGGCGCCCCGAGCAGAACCTGATCGTTGACCGCGAGAAAATCGCCGATCTAGGTCTCTCGGTCCGACAAGTCGCCGAGGTGATCCAGACCAACATCGGCGGCAGCCGCGCCGGCGTCTACCGTGAAGGGGGAGAGGAGTTTCCTATCACGGTGCGACTCCAACCCGAAGACCGGCTCAGCACGCTCGATCTCAGCAACGTCTCAGTGAGAACCGGTGCCGGCCAGACCCTGCCGGTCTCGGCCGTGGTGCGGACTGAACGCCGCCGCGGCCCGACGGATATCGAGCGAATCAACGGCCGGCGCGTCACCTACATCTCCGCCAACCTCGAAAGCGGCGCCGCGCTCGGGGACGTGGTCGAGGATCTGCAAGCCAGGTTGCGGGATTACGCGCTCCCCGCCGGTTTCTCCCTGGTGTTCAGCGGCGAGTACGAGGAACAGCAGAAAGCGCAGCGCGATTTCCTGCTGTCGATCCTCATGGCCGTGACCCTCATTTACATGGTCATGGCGGCCCAGTTCGAACGGTTCCTCGACCCGCTCATTGTCATGGTCACTGTGCCTTTGGCGTTTGTCGGCGTGGTGCCGACCCTGCTCCTGACCGGTACGACCCTCAACGTGCAAAGCCTGATGGGTATCGTCATGCTTATCGGGATCGTGGTCAACAACGCCATCGTGCTTGTCGACTACATCAACATGATGCGCCGTGAACAAGACCTTTCCATACAGGACGCGGTTCTGCAATCCGGACGGCTGCGGCTGCGGCCGATCCTGATGACCACCTCGACGACCGTGTTGGCGATGCTGCCCCTGGCGTTCGGCGCCGGCGCCGGCGGCGAGATTCAGGCAGCCCTGGCCCGCTCGGTGATCGGCGGCCTGAGCATCTCGGCCCTCATCACCCTGATCCTGATCCCGGTCGTGTACATAACGGTCCATAACGCAATGGCCCGCGTCCGCAAACCGGCCGTCCGGGCCGTTCAACCCGCTGCGGAGTGATGGATCGGCGGCGGCTCCGGGAATAAGCGGGTGGATATAGCTCAGCCGTCTCAGGCGGCGAGGGTAATTCGGCAACAAGCAATCATGCTTACGCAGCGGCTGGAAGCGGGGCTGATTGGAGCGGAAGCACCGAATAAGCTGCGTAGCTGTTCAACGATGGCGACTATCCGTGCAGGGATTTTTTGCAGCGACTTCACTGTACGTAAATGATTTGCCTCCAATGACTGCCGCGTCCTGTTGAATAACATATCTTCACTTGAAACCCGAATTTCACCATAGTTTGGCGAGAGTGAGGTCGGGGCCGCTTTGACCATGCTGCGTTCTCGAATATCCAGTTGCGGAAATCGACTCGCAGAGCCCGCTTGTTCTTTATTAGGCTGCAGGCTTCATTATGATCCAGTTGATAAACTCGTCCCGCAAAGCCCGCCATAATCCTTAACCCCAACGGTTGGGGCCACCCTGTGCTCGTCATCGGATTCACAACCGACCGAGTACGAGCCGAGAAGAAAGACACCATCGCAGAGGGCGGGATACGCGGGTTCTCTAATCCGGAAGATCGTCAAGGACCTGTTTCATGCTCCGTTTATACTCCTTGAACGCGGTGCGCCCGGGATTGCTGAGACGAATGGTCGTGTGCGGCTTCCTGCCCTTATACCCTTTCTTTATCACAACGTAACCAGCATCCTCCAACTTGGCCAGATGAGTAGATAGATTACCCCACGTCAATCCGGTAATTCGCATAAGAAAGACGTAATCCACCGAATCAACCACATACAGATATGTGAGTATCATCAGTCGGGCCGGCGCGTGGATCACCTGATCAATGTGTTCCAGCGGGCTCAGGTCCGGATGCGATGATGGTTCGTTCATCTCATGCTTCCCCTGTGGTAACTTCTTCTCTGGGTGCGGGGTTGTTGCTTAGAAGACGAACGAAGACAAACAAACCGGTTAGAATCATTAGGGTCGCTGTTACCCCGAAGGTGATCGGGAAACCATGGTGGGACGCACTCCCGCGCACCCATAACCATTCACCGATCAGTGGCGATAGGCCGACCAGCAGGCCGTAAACGTATAGCCGGCGAAAATCCAAGAAGTACGCCGCGACACTGCATAACACTAGGCAGATTAGTCCAAAGAGCGCACTCGTTTCGCCACCCGATAGAGCCTCAGAGTTGAAAGATCTCCAAATTCCCAGGATTAACGCGATGATGTTCACGGTGAGCATCACCACAGTGAATTTGCGTAATCTCGTCTTGCGGGCTGAACCAAACCTTACTACCCCGACCCGGGGTTTGACAACGTGCTTGCGGATCAGCCAGATGCCCAGCATTACCATCCCCCAGAAGGGGACAAATACCACCGTACCCCAGAAATCTCCCAAACTCGGGGTTAGGAATGGGGCGATAGCCCATATCAGGAAAACACAGCCTATAAAAATGTCTAATAGACCGTCCTGAGTAGCGACCAGAAAGACCTGGCGCTCAGCCTTCTTCAGGCTAATTACATCACTCATAAATCACCTCTGCTTCAGAGTCGTGTTATCTCCAAAGAGTACTTTTAAATGCAAAGTACTTGTATCTATATTGACGTAACAGGCTGCGAAGTGTTGCAAGTTTTTTGAAGGAAATTACTTGGCAGGGCGCCCCCCCTATGACTCACAAGCTATGTTCCTCCAACGACTTCCGTTAATTTTGGTGAAACACGGCTGTACTATGAAGTCGAAGTCCGCAGAAGTATTGGGAGAGTGATATCGGGCCCGCCATTACTCTCACTGCGGATCAAAGATCAATTCAACAGTTCTGGGTATTGAATAGACAACCCCGCCATATTCTCGATCATTTCCTGCGGCCACATAAACAGGATTCGCCCCGGACTGCATCCTCAGTGCTACGGTGTTAGATAACTCGTCGCAGCGCCAGGGCTACTTCCCTGGTAATACCGGTGGGCGACGACAGCGAGAGTCTGACCACGGCACCCTTTTCTCTAAGGATTCTGCGGAGTTCATCTCTGCCGATCTCACCTAATGGTCGTCCGTTGATGCTATGAATAACATCCCCCGGACTCAATTGAGCTTCCTCCGCAGGTGAACCGGGGAGAATGCGTTCTACTTTCAAGGTTCCCTCATCAGTCTTACTGAATTCGATCCCCGACATATTGTATTCAAACGGTTCGGCGAAGTGACTGTTGGGGACGAGAATCATACGCTTATTCCTGTAATCAAAAGTGACATTGAACCTCCTTAATACGCCATTGCCGAGGTTGCCGTGCTTCTCCATTGCCGAAGGCCCGTGGCGCGGACCGGTCTGGAACGATGACATTACGCCGTGCAGTTCCAGGTCGCCGAGGCGGAGTGTGTTGATTCTTCCGACCTCACCATAGATTGGGCCGCTGACGGTTTTCCCGAGCAGTGTTTCAATAGAATTATCTGGTGGCACGATCGCCTCATGAGTTCCGACGTTCAACGAAACGGCGTGAGACGCACCCAGATCTACGACCAATTCCATGGGGGCCACCGCCCCGCCGACCATTTCAGCTGAGCACTTCAGAAACGGGAGCCCGTTTCGCATCAACAGAGGCAGCACCTCGGCATTGGGCGGCATCTGGAACTTATCAGGTTCCACCAGAATGATCTCGTATTTGTCGAAGTCAATTGTTATGGTAAACTGACTGAATAATTCAAACCCGATGATGCCATCGTCATCTCCGAGCATCGCCCCGAGATTGCCAGCCTCCGGCTCAACTATTGCCGACAAGTCAGTCAACTCCAGTCCGGGAAGGCTGAGGCTAACGCCCTGAGCGACGCTGGCCATTAGTGGCTCCTGGTTCCCGGGGTCGCCAGGCACGGGCATTTCGGCTACGAAGTTCATGCCCAATTGGTCCTTGTTTCCCTTCCCGATCATGATCAGGCCAGGCATCGGCATCCCAGTGTCAAGGATGAGCCGAACATTCGCCTTTCCATTTACCTTAGCGGCAAAAACGACATAGCCCAGATCCGGTGCGAAGGGGATTCTGGCTGTACCATCCTCAGACAAGAAGATGTGCTTCCCGGGTCCAGGTCCAGGACCCGGACCCTGTGCCTGCAGTGACATACTGCACACCAGAAGCAACATGAACAATGTTGTCACACCGTGACTCTTCATGGAACTGTCCTCCAGATTCTTGTACTACATGTTTATACAATGTTCTTATGAGCAGTGTTGAAATATGTTCCGGGCCTGGGAATGACTTAACAATAAACCACTACCGACAGTACGACAATCATGCGCTCGCCATAGTGCACAGAGCGTCAGGGGCAGGCATGGACTGACACGCCTAACCTCTTGCTGCAGTGCAGCTTATCGTGCAGCGGGGTGGTGCCGCCGGTCTCGCGGGTCCGCACCAAAGCAGCAATAGAGTGAGAGTTCACAAGAGAGGCAGATGCCCAACGGGTTCTGTAGTCAGCTTCATGTCCTGCGCTCTCCGGGTGTGAGGCCCACTGTGTAGACGGACGCTGGAGCCGTGATCAGATGATGCGCCTGAGTATCAATGATACTTCCTTCTCCTCGCTGTCGCGCTCTATGCGCACATTCACTACCGCACCCTCCTGTTTGAACATTGAGCGCAGATCGAGACTGCCATAGTCAGTGATCAACTTGTCGTTAATCCTGAGTATTTTGTCGCCTACCTGCAAACCTGCCTCCTCGGCAGGAGAACGTTCGTGAACCTGTTGAATTATGGCGTAACCCTGCAACGCAACTGCCATTACAAAGCCTGACATATCGTATTCGAAAGGAGTATCGAATGAACTGTTGGGCTCGACAAACAGCCGTCGCCGATGATAATCAAAGACAAGATTGAAACGTGACAGCAGCTCCAGTCCGATCATCGCCTCATAAATCGCCTGATCACGATGTTCCTCGGATACGTAACTTGCAATCAGATCGTTTATCCGATAACCCCCGATATCAATTTGCGGGAGTCGGGCGACAAATCCGCGAGTTTCCACGCGCTGTATATTGAAGCCGAGGCTGGCGGGTAGTTTCATTTCAGGCAGAGTGATATTATGTTCACCGCCAACTACAAGCTGTAGCCGATCGTTATAGCCAAGATCCATCAACAGCTTCATTGATATACTGCGTCCGTCCTGCATCTGCAGTGTCGCCGGAATTGACCAGGGACCAAATCCCAGGGGCTGCCATGGGATTGCGACGCCCTTGCCTCCATATTCGTAATTTCCAGGCTCCCTCAGAGTTATGATCATCTTGTCGAAATTTATGTCCACCACGAAATGCCTGAAAAAGGTGGCGCTGATCTGGCCTACGCTGCCCGACCACATGCTGCTATTGCCCGAACTGTAAGGCGTAACGACCGCAGTTTGTTCTATGAATGTCACACCGGGCAGTCCGACGGTAATTCCGGATGCAGTTTTGGAAACGAGCTTCTCCGAATCTTCATTGCCGACCCCGATTTCACCGTCATACACTAAACCCAGAGAATCAACTTCGGGACTGCCCCAGAAAAGGAGCTGGTCCCACATGTATCCGTCATCGAGGAGCATGTGAACCTGCCGACCGTTCACCTCACACAGAAAACGAATGTCGCCCCTGTATATATCAAAAGGGAATTGTATCGTGCCGTCATCTGCCAATATTCTATAAGCGCCGGGCGGCGGGCTTGTCTCAGCGCTGTCGCCAGCGCCGGTGTTACCAGACGCCAGAATAACGCCCGGTAGAATGAGCAGAATAGTCATACTATATATTCGAACCCATAGGGCAAGGGAGGGTGAGTGTGTGGTGTCATTTGATTTCACTGTGACCGACTCCTTCATTCTTAATGCCGCGTGCGAAAATATCCAGATACGTTCTGACGTACTCCTCCGGCTCGAAGTATGCAAACGAATAGGTTGATGAGTGCGCTCTGTTGACAATGCTCCGAAAAGAATACAGAAAGTGACTTATTGCCAGATCAACATTGAGATCGGGACGCAGAGAGCCATCGCTTAGACCGAGATGGAAAATCCTGCGAAGCCCTTCGGCCAATTCGTTGTTTATGGTCTGGAAAGACGCAAATATGTCATCGGTAATCAGTTTTCGATCGATTCCTTTGAAATCCCAGTAGAGCTGTAAACGAATTGAGCTGCGGTGCCGGCAGGTAAACGAATAGAGAGACTCACCCCATTTGATTATCTTTTGAAGTCCAGTGTCCGCCGTGGCCAGTTCCCTTTTCTGTTCGGTCCAGCGGGCTGAAAGATCTTCAATAAGGATCGACAGACTTATCTCGTCTCGGCTCTTGAAGTAGGCATAGAGAGTCCGCCGCGTGTATTCAGCGGCCGAGGCAATATCGTCCATACTGGTATTCTCGATACCTTTTTCATCAAAGAGTTGGCGGGCAGCTTCTAATATGAATTTCTTTCGGATCTCACGTTCGATGGCTTTTCGAGACATTGCGGCGCCTCATTCTCCAGGAAATTACACATAGCGTGCGATATGTTACATCATACGAGTATTGTTGGTTATTGTTTCAAAAAGACCTGGTGATATCTGATACTTTGGCGGGAGTTGATTGCGTCTATTTGGTATCCAGGAAGCGGCATCTCCTGAAGAACTTTGCAGCCTCACCATATGGCATGGCACTACATCGTTGACGCGCCTGTCTGTTCGTTCCAGATTCTACTGTCTTTCGATGTGGTCCGCTTGTTGTCCAGTGGTGTAACGTGATGGCAAACCCGAATTCCACCGAAGTTAGGGGGGAGTGAGGTCGGGGCCGCCAAAGATATTGATCCCGTCTCCCGCACAGGCAGATGGTTAGCGCCAATGTAACTCTCAGTTTCCTTTGTGGCTGATCAGCTCCTCGGGAGTCAGGTCCTTCAGACCCTCCCTTTGTAGTCGCCTCACGAACGATGGAGTCACATTGTGATTATGCAGCTCGATGAGAATCGATGGAGCCAGGTTGTCATAACCCAACTCAGACATTTGGCGAACGTAACTTGGAGTAACCTCATTTGCCAGCTTTTTTTGCCAGCATTTCAATTATGCCGTCAATGTCCTTATATCCCCGTTCTTTCATCTCCTCTACATCTTTCTGGGTGATATCGAAACCACACACCCACACCATATTATCTTCGGACACATCCATAAAGCGATGCCGGTAACAATCCTCGAAATCGCCGACATCTAGATTGAATGCGCGCAAGGTGACAAAGCTCTTGTATGACAGATCGCGGAAGCCGGCGTCGCGGAATTCTTCCACAAATTTGGGGGTTATGCCGTGTATTCTTGCCGAGATTAGCTGGTCAGCCGTGAGATGTCCAACTCCCAATCTTTCGAATTCTCGCGCGTCATCCGGAGTGACGCCCTGGACCCGCATTGAAAGCAACCTATCGTAGGGCAAGTCGGTGTACCCGGTCTTGCGGAACTCTTCTATATACTCCGGAGTTATACCTTGTGATCTTGCCGAGATTAGCTTATCCACGTCGAGACTAAGATGACTATAACCCTCCAATCCGGATATGAACTCCCGGGAAACATCAAATATGGCAGTGGCAAGCACTTTCTCCTTATCATCGCCACGAAGTCCGTACGGGTTCATAAAGTGCACGAATTCGGAGTCAGGCTGAAAGTACCATTCGCCCTCTCCCCAACAATTCCGGCCGTTTCGTCCCAACCTTCCGTCCAGGAAGAAAGTGCCTGCATCGCGGATGAGCTGAAAGGTTTGTTGGCCGTCACCGATCTTGTCGAAGAACTCATTTCGATCGAAACTGAACGCTATCCGTGAGTCGCGGCCTCGATTGAAACGAATATAGAGTTTATCGTGGTCTGACTCGATTTCCCACTCGCCACGCAGATCGCCGGGTCCCGGATCGAATGTTTGCGTCGCTTCGATTTTCTCGCTGGCCTGCACCGCCGAATCGTTCGAGCCGCCGAACGATCCGAGAAACACAGCAATGATAGGAATGACCACGAGCATACCGGAAATGCTCAGCACCGATGAATAGAAGCGTGGTTTTGTCGCGCCGACTATCCGCCGAATGCGACGCCTGAGCGGCGTGCCGGTAAGGGCGGTACCAAAACTTGTCTGAAACATTCTTAACTCCTCCAAATTAGCCAATGCGCGGGCATACCTGAGTCGGTTGCCTGTTCTGAGAATGGCCGTGTCATCGCAACAATCCTCCCGCTCGGTCCTGATCTGGCGGGAAAGCCACCAGATAGCCGGATTGAAGAAGAACAGCGTTTCCACAGCCGTCTGTACTATATTGACGAGGACGTCGTAACGTCGAACGTGAGCTAGTTCGTGTACAAGGATCATCTCAATCTCGGAAGGATCGAGCGAAGCAAACATACTTACAGGAACCAGTATCACCGGTTTCATCCAGCCTACCACACAGGGCACTTTGACCAGAGAACTGCTCAGAAAGGAAACGAGTCGTCTGACCCTGAATTCATCGCACAACTTCTCGAACCGCGCCTGCCACTCGGGCGGTACCGAGGAGGTGCCTCGCCTGACAAAGCCACGGGCACGGCGCCAGCCAAGAAGATGGTAGACGGAAAACAGCATCACGCCCGCGATCCAGATCATAAAGATGTACCGACTGATCGAAGGATGTTTCCACCAGCGGTTTGATGAAGATACACCGTTCGTGGGAGCGGGGGTGTTAATTGTCGCGCCAACGTCCGAACTGCCCTCTCCACTGGCCAATTCACCTGTCACTGCGGAAACGTGTCTTGCCGGACCGTACCCGTCAGGCCGAACTGAGACGGCCGTCACGGCTGCAGCCACGATAACGGCTGCCATGGCGCTGCAAGAAACGGCGTAACGAATCTTTGCGTTACTGCTTCTCAACAGGGATAGCGCGACGGCTGCAAGAATCCCGATGAGAATCCCCTGCCAGAGTGAATGCATCAGAATAGTCGCAACAGTGCGGATACACGGCTCCAGATCAATTAATTGACTCTCGATCATTTTGACCCCGCCTCCATTTCATCCAGCATACGTCTGATTTCGGCAAGTTCCTCAGGCGAGACCGGACGCGCGGCCAAGGCCTGGGCGACAAGTTTGCCGGTAGAATTGTCGAATACCCTGGCAAGAAGGTGCCTCACGTATTTACGATGAACCTGTGCGTTGGATGCGACTGCCCGGTAAACGTGGGCTCTGTGTCTTTCATCCCGCTTGACAAGCCCCTTCTCGGCCATGATCTGCATCAGTTTGAGGATGGTAGTATATCCCCGCGGCGGGTTGTCCTTAAGAAGGGCATGTACTTGGCCGACCGTGCACGGGCCATATTCCCACAACACTTTCAACAATTCCAGCTCGGCGTCTGTCGGATTCTGCTTATGGACCATCACAACTCTCCACATGGTTCAAAGCTGTCAGTAGATGAGTACGAAGAGCTTCGTAATAAGTTTCGAACTTTTTGCCCCGACTTAGTCTCGCGTCCGGGAAGCCGGTGCGGGTAGAAGAGGACCGTGATCGCTCGGCTAACTATATACAGAGTAACCAGTTCATTGACAATTGGGCAGCGGCAGCTATGAGTCTTTCGAGCGTATTTGTAGTAACCAATAGTCTACGCTTACGGCGCTTTAGGACAGTTCTGGGCCGAGTCTAACCAGACAACATTTACTCCTATTGCATTACCCTCCAACGACTTCCGCTGATCATTACATAGTGTAACTGGATGACGAATTCGAAGCTCACAAAAGTTTTCTGAGAGTGATATTGGGGCCGCCATGTATATTGACCCTGCCGTCCGGCGGAGTTATTTTTGTGTATGTCGCCGTAATTCGTTCGCATTGCTTTAGGATCGTATGAGAAAGCATCCCCACCACAAGGCTTTTGAAGTAGTGAGATCCGGATACGATCGGCTAGGTAATCTCTATACCGCGGAAAGAGAAAAGGCTGACAATTGGAAGGAAGTGAAGGCGTTTACCTTGCGGCTGCCCGCCAACGGAAGAGTCCTCGACGCCGGATCTGGAACAGGTATACCGATAGCTCGGCACCTGGTTCAAGCCGGATTCGATGTCGTAGGCATCGATTTTTCGGAGACAATGGTAGCGGTTGCACGCGAAAACGTGCCGGACGCCACTTTTCAGCAGATGAATATGACCGCCATCGATCTTCCGCCGGAATCGTTCGACGGCGTGATTTCCACCTATGCTATTATTCATGTACCAAGGGAGGCGCATGCGAGCATCTTTCGATCGTTTCACTCGATCCTGAAACCACGGGGCGTGATGCTTGTCTCGGTAGCCAGTTGGGCCTGGGAGGAGTTCGCCGAATACATGGGCGTGGAAATGTTCTGGAGTCATTTTGGCCCGGACAAGACCCAATCACTCATCACTGAAGCCGGCTTTGATATCGAGTTCGGTCGCGATGTGGAGACCGGTGGCGAGAAACACCATTGGGTTCTGGCCCATAAACGTTAGACCTAATCGATTACTTTCCAACGACTTCCGCTCGCGGTGGAATATCGCACTACGATCTTAAAGTTGAATACTACAAAAGTTTGGGGAGAGTGATACTGGGGCCGCTTTTAAGCCCTTATTCCCGGCCATAAATTGTATGTTTGGAATAGTCCGCGTTCTGTCTATCATGTTCAAGCTCTCGTTTGCCTGGGCCAACAAGCAAGCATGGGCGAATCCACCGACTTTTGAGCAAACATCCAGTTGCGAAAGTCGTCTCGCAGGGGACGGCATTGATATCCACCCCGTCGGAAGATGGGGTCATTTTGTGGATGGCTGCGAGATTCTGTGAAATCAGCGGGGTGTTCATCAACAGCTGAGGAAGAAGCACACCCATCTAAGATGCTGCTTACTGCCA
Organism: Acidobacteriota bacterium; assembly: GCA_035529075.1. NCBI lineage: Bacteria > Pseudomonadati > Acidobacteriota > Acidobacteriota bacterium. Next base: position 15,525 of record DATKXK010000005.1, read on the forward strand.
GTCCTCGGATTCGTGGCATGCCCCTGGTCCTGAACAGGTGCCGTTTTGATAGCTGATCTGTCTGGTGCCGAAAGCAATCGTTATCTGGCCATCGACATGCACTGTTTTGCCGATTATCGCCAGCCCGGCATCGACGGTCGCCGAGTGACATTCATAGCAGGCCACATTTTCCTCGCGCACATGTTTTTGGTGTCGACCGGACAGGTCACCCGGATTGGCGCCGTCATCATGGCACGAACCGCAGGCCGCCTGGGCCGGGGCGGTCCATATCGGTCCGTTGGCTGGATAGCCACCCGCGAAATTCCCGTGGCAGTAGGTGTTGCTGCATACACCGGTGGCCCGATTCCACTGCGAGGAGCCGTCGGCGAGTTCACCCCAGGTGACTTCGGCGGTCGAATCAATTTCCCAGTGTCCGGGACTGGTCAGGCGGGCCGGGACCAGGTGGCATTCGGTGCACGAGAAAGCGTCGGCGACATAACCGCCCTCCACGTGTGTCATATGGGCTCCCACCGCCAGAGTAGCCGCCGAGGTCTCTCCGCGTAGACCTTGCGGCGGTGCCCCCGTCAGGTTGTGCACGCCGCCATGGCAGTGGGTGCAGGCGTCCGAGCCTGTGCCATGGCACTCATCGCAGCGCGGTTGGTCCGGTGTCGAGACGTTGGTGACACCGTTGACGTGCAGAGACGGCATCACGATAGTCAACGACGAGTCCACTACCTCAGCGTGACAGTCGGCGCAAACCAGGCCGCTGGGGGTGAGGTGGATCTGGTGGACGAGCCCTAGGTCGGCCGGATTGGCCCCGCCATCGTGACACGACCCGCACTCCGCCTGTCCCGGAGCAGTCCATTCGGGCGAGTTACTGTGGTAGCCGCCGTTGAAATTTCCGTGGCAGTAAGTGCCGGAACAGGATCGTGCGGTCCGGTCCCAGACAGCACCTCCGCTGTCGGCAAATCCTTGCCACGTGATTTCAGCGATCGAATCGAGAGTACCGCTGCCGAGATCCAGATGATACGGCTCAAGCATATTGCCTGGTACCAGGTGACATGACCGGCATTCCACGATCGCCGAACGCGGTGTCCCCGACAGGTGCGTCGTGTGGGCTCCCACGGCGACAGTGGTATCGTCCGTCTCATCGCGGAGGCCGAATGGCGGAGCGCCGGTATTGTTATCCTGGCCACCGTGGCAGGTGATGCAGGTACCGCTGGCCAGGTGGCAATCAACGCACGAAACACCGACTTTTCCACCTCGGAAATAATTGCCGTGGCACGTGGCACAACTTACCGTGCCGTTGATCCGCGCCACCCTACTGTGAAAGTCTGGCGAGAGGGAGTTCATCCAGGAGGCGGGATGCGCGCCGGGCAACTGGCTGACTGCCCGCTGGTCGCTGCATCCACAGGTCAGCAGAATGAAACTCAGGAACGGCATCATGGTCTGGCAGACTCTGTAAACAATGTATCCCATTTTGGTCACTGGTTTCTTCAGTCTCCATTACCGTGGCAATAGCCACAGAAGCCCGTTCCGGAACGCTCGGTACTAGTATGGCAGGCAAAGCAAAAATAACCGTCGTCGTCGTGCCATGGTCCGTGGCCGTCGAAACGGGCCGGATCGGCCGAGTGGATCCGTGGATCGGTCCCGCGCACACCATCGATGTCACTATGGCATCCGGGGCGGGCACAGGTGGGATCATCGACGTCGTGGCAGGAAGCGCAGTTTTCGATATCGGTTCGCGCCGCGCGACCGTGGTCGATTCGCCAGTTCATGGTCGAGTGAGCCAGCGGCATCCGGTTCTCGCTCTCGTGACAATCGTTGCAGAATGATCTTCGATCATGGCAGCGTGCGCAATCGGCCTCTTTACCCTGGGCGTCCAGACCGTGAGTGAATCGGTAGTTCAGATCATGGATATTGCCGGTCTGGTTGTCGCCACGATGGCAGTCCAGACAGTAAACCTCCTGCTGGTGACAGGCCCGGCACCAGTCTGGTTTCAGCGTGGCCTGTTCGGCGTGCTGGTGCCGCCAGCCGATCGGGTGAATGTCCGCAAGGACTACCTTGTCGGCGTGACAGAGACGACACCCCCCGGTGGCATGGAGGCCGTCATGGCAACTCATGCACAGCGGCTTGCCCGGCCGGCCTGGCTGGTGCGGAATTTCTTCGTCTACTGCAGACAGAACGTGACAGGTCTGGCAGTCGGCCGTGAGATCCAAATGCAACTTATGATTGAACAGCACCGGCGACTCAGTCCTGGCAGCTGGCGATGGGTTATCGGGATCGCGGTGGCACTGGCCGCAACTCTCGTCATTCTCAACGTCGTGACAGTCGGCGCACACGTCCATTGATGGCAAGCCGTGATCGTCTGAGGAGGCGCTGGACGGAATCTGGGCGTGGCAAGTGATACAATCGATCCCTTGATCCGTCACGTGCAAAGGGTGCGAAAAAATCAGTTCAGTTGCCGGCGCCTGCCGGAGCGTGTCCGCCATCATGACAGACGTTCCGGCGAGAATCACCAGGGTCAGACAGGCAGGCAGACCAAGACGTCCAATTTTCATTTTGACGCCTCCGACCTGGCCGGACCAACCCTAAAACCTTTCGCCAGTTGTACGAATATGCGTTGATCGCTTTTGTCCACTGGGTTTCTCAGGTATTGGCCCTCGACCCTGACCGTAACCGCCCGGCCCGGCCGCCACAGGAAACCGGCACTCGACGAATAGGCATCAATTCTGTCAGGGGTTTCTGGTTGGATAAGATAGCGCGAGACAAAGGCCGACGTGTATAACTCGAGATTACGCAAGATATTCACATGAACCTGTCCCTGAAAGCCGTCACTTTCACCTCCATACCCATCACGGTGGTGCCAGGCCATCATGAAATGCGCGGTCCTCAGGCCGAATACCGACCGCCAGGCGTCGTCGCCGTCAAGCAGTTCACGGTGAACCTGAGCCAGCACGCGGACGTCACGCCACACCGCGCGTGTGACTTCCGCCCGTATCCCCTTATAAGCATCGGCATCGATCAAACTGAATACGGTGTTGCCATCGACCGATGGCTTCCGCCAGTGAACCTCGGCTGACAGGTACCACTTATCCGGGCGCGCCGTTGCGCGGGCCAGAACGCCGGCCATGTCCCGATCAAGAAGGTCATACGAAACCCGGGTGTAGAATTCGGTTCGTCGAATCTCCCCCCAGGCATCGATACCTGCCCGGTGTCGACTGACCGAGCCATCCGACGTTCGCGCCAGCCAGTTCAAGCCCAGTCTAAACGACCGAGATCGCGCGTATTCAACGCGGCTTCCGAACGCGCCGTGACCGCTGAGAGACTGGATTTTGTCCGGTGTCTCATGCGAAACCCCGGCGCCGCCGAAGAGATCAATACTGACCGATTTGAGGATTCGTAGCCTGGCCCGGAGGCCATCCACCACGGAACTGCCGAGGGTATTATAAACAAACTGGCGCCCGGCGTAGATTGTGCTGCCGGCCGGATAGCCCCGCAGGCTGAGATAGAAGTTATATATGTAAGTCTGGGATGCGCCTGGTTCTCCGGCCGCCAGATCGTCGGACCGTCGCAGGTTGATGTGAAGACCAAGCGCCCGCGTCTGGTCTCCATGCCACAGAGTGGCAGTAGAATTGAATCCGACATAGGTGCGCCAATGCGTGTCGTCGGAACGCTCTGAGCCGTACAGGCTGGAGTTCACTCGCCCGGTCAGTTCAACCGCCTCACTGGAAACTGATAGGAAACACAGGGAAACAAGACACGAAAGAAAAACGCCGCACTGTAGAATTCGGTGTCTCACAGAGGACCTGCTTTCACGCGCCTGCGATGACAAGAGATAACTCAGGTTTGAGAAATCGATTGCTCCGACCAAGTCCTTTCAAGACCTGTATTAACCCAAGCTGGTCATAGAAGGCCCTTTTTGTCAAGTTTTTACTTTGGAGTTGCCTGCTATGACCTTTGCCCCCACGAGCATTGATCTTTCCGGAGGGTCACAGCGGTCGAATCGGGCTCGCAGCGACTCAAGGCTACGCAGACAGCGTACCTGCACCAGCGGAAGGCATCCTCCCACCTGTCCCGTCATTGGCGCAACCAGCAGGACCCACAGGGTGATCTCTGTCGGTCGTGATTTCAAAATATTATTCGATTGTCTTCCAACGGCTTCCACTGACCTTTGCATAAGCTGTTCTGACCGCAAAGTCGAAACTCACAGAAGTATGGGGAGAGTGATATTGGGCGGGTGGCCCGTGGGCTTGCCCCGGGTTTCCAGGAGCAACCCTTTTCAGCGAGTGTCTGGAAATCGGCAACAATTCTGGGGATTGCGAAAGGCTACTAGAAACCCAGCGCGAGCGCTGGGCCACCCGACGTTTCAGCTGCACAGTGCGGCCAAGGTGAATACCGGTGGCAGCCACTTCTCCGACTACCCCGGTTCAAAGCGCGATCTTCAACAGGGAGTCAGAGACGGTTGCATTATAAGAACGAAACACGTCGTGCGGAGTGATCAGCAATTGCACGGCCGAGTCGTGGCCGCCCGTAGCGTCTACGATGTGACTTATCATCCACCAGCCCAGTGTATAGATGCCACTCGGGCGATCGACAATGTGTTCCTGCAACAACATCTGTTGATCACCTTCGGGATATGTGCGTTCCAGATAGTCAGCAAGGAGTTGCCGCGCAGATTCCTGATAGCTCCGATCGAGCCAGGCGCGCACAGAATCCGCGGTGGTTTCGTTTCGGCGAATATGTGCAATGACGCGCTCCAATTCGCGTAGCCAGAAGCCGATAACGACTGAATCCTCATACATCGACCTTTTGAAACCGGATGGAGGGTTACACTGTAAGGCCACGCCTTCGGAGACTATTCGCCTTATGATGACATCCTCCCAGAGATCCTGCCAATTGTCAAACTTGCGCGTCGGCGGGTAGAGATGTGGCTGCGCAAAGACATGCTGGAATTCGTGGGCCAGCACCGCCTCTATTTCCGTCGTGGGAATACCGGCGAGATGATCATAGCGGCCCGATGCCGGCCGCTTACTCAATAGGACGCCGTAAAGGTCGAAGCAGATTGTGCCATCCTTAGCGAACGCATCACCATTCCCATCCAGAATGTAGTATGTCGTAGGTACTGGTAAGTCTCCCGGAGGTGCCCACTTGGCAGCAAGCGAGACAGGCTGAGCAATACTAACCATTGAGATCTTCTCGACCAAAGCAGCGAGACTGTCGCGGTGGCGAAACAGTCCGAGCTGGACTTGCCCGATGTCGGCCGGACTCGGAACTGCCCGATATGGCAGGGCGGTAAAAACACGATAATGGACGTCGCGTGTCACATTGGTGAACTGGCGAAAATACAGTCTGTAGGCGGATGATGCCAGCAGACTATCGATGAGCGCGGTGATTCGCGGTTCGTGTGCATTGCGCTCGGTAAGCGCCGCCAGGCGCTCTTTCTGTCGCTGAGGATCAAGTGCGGCTATCTCCTCCAACGTGTCCTCGTAGTTTGGGTTGCTCTCGGCGATCGCGTCGAACAGGCGCAGCAGGAGGTAGATCGCCGTGGCGTCGGACCTCTGATCGGCGTGGATCAGGTCAGCTCCTGTCACGGCGTGGAGAACCGACACAAGACAGAAGATCAATACAAACCTGGTCATACTGTATCTCCATCATCGAGTAGAAAGTGTCCGTGCTCGGACACTCTTATTACGGCCAGACCTCAAGTTAAGCTTCACCCTGCCGGATAGCAATGGCCTTTTGGTCTTCAGCCTTATTCGTAACCGGTGACTATCCATTTCATCCCGTCAATCCCGGCATAATGTAACCGGATCTGGAGCTGGAATCTCACAAGAGTGTGGGGAGAGTGGGCGGGTGGCCCGTGGGCTTGCCCCGGGTTTCCAGGAGCAACGGTTTTCGGCGGGTCTCTGGAAATCGGAAACAATTCATGGGAATGTGAGAGGCTACCAGAAACCCAGCGCGAGCGCTGGGCCACCCGGCCGATAGCATATTCCAAGATAGTAACGCGGCCTCAGCAGCAGAGCATGAGGTAAAACATAAACCCACCCGTTGGCCGGGGTACCTTTGCAGGTCTTGCCCCCCCCGGGTGACACCCTATTCCTTCAGGAAGTCCCGGATCACCGGCAGTATCCGATCCGCTGCCTCTACCCAGAGCCAGTGTCCGGCGTTTTCGAACCTGACTAACTTCGAACCGACAATACCCTCATGAATCGGTTGAACGTACTCAAAAGGAGTGGGGTCATAATCGCCGTATAGAATTAGAGTAGGACAGGTAATGAGCTTCAGGCTGTCCCGAATATCGTAGCTTCCAAAGAACTCCCGCAACCGGTTGTATCTACCTTCGACGATCTCATAAGTAGTATCCCGATACCAGAGATTGATGCTATCGGCGTAACCCGGGTCGTAGCAGTAGGCTCTGAAGTAAAGCCGCCAGAACTTCTCCACGGCTTCGGGCCGCCGCCTGGTAATGTCTTCCGATCCGGTTATTTCATTGATGGCCAGGGAGTCTTCCGCCGTCCGGTTAGCAGCGATGTTGGCCCGGTAAACAGGCAAGTAGTCAGCACTGACGCCCATGGTGGAGGTCAGGACCAGCGCGCTGACGTTCTCGGGATATTTGAAAGCGTAATGCATAGCCACCATACAACCCCATGACCCTCCGATGATGTTGATCTTCTCCGGGGCCAACTTGAGTCGCAGGGACTCCAGGTCCTCAACGAAATTGTCCATGGTATGTGTAGCCGTATCGGCATCGCCAGTCGATCTTCCGGCCGCTCGCTGATCGTAGAGAATCAACCTGTATTCGTCCGACAGCGCCTCAAACGGGAGCATGGTTTCAAGAGCATCACCCGGTCCGCCCGACAGGACGAATGTCGCTTTGCCGGAACCCATCATTCGGTAGTGGATCTCAATACCCCTGATCTCGGTTTGACCTTCTTGCACAGCTGACGGTCGTGGTGCGCACCCTGACACCAAGATGCCGAGACCTGCCAGAAGCGTGATTACGAGCTTGATATTGCCTTGAAATGAGTCGTGCTGATTCGGCATGCCATCCTCCCTCTTACGGAACCGGTTTGTCCCTCGCCAATGCGGTATTGCGCATCCCGTGAGACAATTCTTCGACCACTATAACATACTTCGAAGTGCTTCGTAAAGGTTTTTCCGTCGAACGCTCTATGAAGACGATCACAATCGTAGAATCTTTTTCATTCCTCTAACTTCATATGATATACTCCCTGCTTTTCCCAGTTCATATCCACTGTAGTCCTCCATCACCTCCCTAAAGTCAGGGCTGCGAGTTGACGGGCGATTGGCCACTGAGCCATTGACTGCCCATCGAGTGCCACTGATTGCCGCTTAGTATGGCCGGAGAGGAGACTGGAACCCTGCAAAGTCCCGGGCAGAGTGAAATCGGAGCCGCCATTGGCTAAAAAAAACCCCGGTGTAAGCCGCGGGCTTCTTGCTGACAACCATGTGCCCTGGGCGTACTTTTCTACCGAGAATAGAAACGGGTCGGATGGTGAAACCGGGTTGCCGTGCATCATACCCAAGTAACCGTGAATATCATACGGAGGATGTCTATGTTTCATGAGATAAAACCAGACATACGGGCACGAATGCAGTGGCTCGAAACACAGGACTCAAAGGATCGGATTGATGGCAGTCAGCGTAGTCAACGACTTCGGCAGATCCCCCGCGACACCGGTCGTTTTCTTGCCGTACTGGCAGCCGGCGCACCCGACGGCGATATCGTCGAGATTGGCACGAGCGGCGGCTACTCAACCCTGTGGCTGGTGGTGGCCTGCATCGAATCCGACCGGCAGGTGACGACATTTGAGATTGCCAGTGATAAGGTTGACATTGCACGTGAGACATTTCGGCTGGCTGGCGTTACAGATCGTGTGAATCTCGTCCACGGCGATGCGAAGGAGTTTTTGAAACAGAGAGACGGCATTGCATTCTGTTTCCTCGATGCAGAAAAGCAGGAGTATCAGGACTTTTACGACATCGTCGTTCCTCGTCTTATTACTGGAGGACTTCTGGTTGCGGACAACGTTATCAGCCACGCGGAACATCTCCAGTCATTTGTTAGTGGTGTTGAGGCAGACGTGCGCGTAGACAGCCTAGTAGTGCCAATTGGGAAGGGAGAACTCCTGTGTCGGAGGGTTCCATAGAGTGACACGTCAGATGTCAGAGGTATTCTCCCGGGATTGTGTCTTCGGTGCACAATCGACAATGCACCGACGTATTCCACTGGCGCCGAGATGGCTCCGGCGGATCAGAAACTCGAGAACCGGTATGGTTTGCGGAGAGTGAGGCCGGGGCCGCCGCGGATGCCTGTGCAGTGGTAAAAAATGTATTTACCCTCCTTGATCTCGGCTGTGATCTGGCGGCCGCACTTAACAAAGGCCATCAGGTTGTCGAAAGCGGAGCCCTTCCGACCCGACCAGGGCCTGTTATCATTCCCGAGAGCCGTCGCCGGAGCTGTTTACTACCGAACACAGGCGCGATATTGTTCGTCCTCTAATGTGAATATCCTGAGAATGATCAGGCCGTGTGGTTACCGCTTTTGAAAACAGTGAGAATATAAAAGCCGACTATGCGGCGAAGAGAGGAGGTTACGTCTATGGCGGTCAAGAAGGCGGCATTGGCCATATTTGCTTTAATGCTGGTGGAAGGTACGTTTGTAATGTCGGAAAGTACCAGGTTTTCAGAAGAAAAGGCCAAAGTTGAAAAGGCCATCAATGACTGTATAATGTGGCCCTACCCTGAGAAGAACATTGACAGGCTCTATAACGCCGTGGCCAAAGATTCCAGTTTTGTCATTTTTCATCCTGATTCTGCATCTACAATAATAGGTTATGATGCGTTCCAACGAATGATTGATGATGTCTTTCTCAAGGATGAGCTGAAAGCAACCGGGACTGACATTAGAGATTTGAGGATCAACTTGTCGCAATCAGGCGACGCGGCCTGGTATTCCTGTATCCTCGATGATACGGGGGAGTGGGCCGGAAGGCCGTATCGGTGGTTAAACACCCGCTGGACCGGCGTTCTTGAAAAACGAGATGGCACATGGCTTATAGTACAGATGCATTTCTCCTTTGCCTCCGACGCCCAGGACGAGTCGGACGAACAGGTATCTGATAAAGACAAGAAGGATGAATAGTCCATCTGGGCTCTGGGAATGTGGATCGGCTAGTATACCGGACGCTGAACCGGGTTGTAGACGGCCGGTAAAGCTGGGAATATGTAGCATTCCGGGCCAGAAAGTGATCACGCTGATCGGCCGGTCAACAGAGGCGGGTGAGTAGTCGGCGGAATGGAACGGGGCTAACGCCACAACCGGTATCAACTCTTGTCGCCTCCATGCAGGCGACCTTGCTGAGACCAAGAAGATGCCTCTGCTGAAGTAATGGCCGAATAATCAGGAGAAGAGAAATGGAAGGCTAGCCAGCCTGCCGTTTCTTTTCTCGCGGAGCCCGGCTGACTTTTGCCGCCACTACAGGCTTAATTGACTACCTTCCTGCGCTTTCCGTCTACTTTCGCATGGGCTGGATTGAGCGCAAGGTCGAGCTTCACCAAAGTCCGGGGCGAGTGAGCCCGAGGCCGCCATAGATATTGGCCCCGGTGATCGCTGGGGTTTTTTCTTGCCCACCCAAACACCGCTGTTATATTCTATCATCGGAGTGCGGCTTCGGTCAGATATCAAGACAAAAAGAGACCCGCCATGACCTGCGTAGATCAATTTTAAACACGGAGAGACAGCCATGGGTGACAAAGGAAGTAAAGATAAAGGTAAAAGGGAAAAACAGAAAAAGGCAAAGCGTAGTCCAAAGGAAAAACGAAAAGTGAAGGACGAGAAGAAGAAGAAATAAGTGTCCGGTGCTGTCCGGTGTCCTGATATCAGTCAAGTGTATGCCCTCAAATAAACTGGACTCGGCGTATTACTCGTCTTGTCCACGAAATGCCCTTGTGAGTTTTTACGATTTCGCCTGCTCCGGCATTTTATCGCCCCTAATACTCTATGAGGGCGTGCGATTTACTTTTACATCGCGTTGTGCCGACCGTGGCATGCCTGGCCGGACTGATAACTCAGAGTTCACGAGAGTCTGCTGATAAAACTGCCAACGTTTACGCACGCCTGGCAATCTCAGTGAAGAGGCTGGGGCCGCTCCCGGTGACATTGTCGGGGCCACAACGATCGTGACCTAAGAGAAGAAACCTTGGGTGGCGAATCACGTATTGTCTCCACCTGCCTTGGTAGTTGAGTTTCCTGAGCAACTGCCTCAGTGTTTCGTGGAAGCTCCACCCGGTTACGAATGGCATAGTCAATGTGTTGCCGGACAGATCGATCCCCCTCGGATTGGCATAAGCGACGGCGCTGTAGCGGACGATACCGCCGAAATACCATCCGTTACGCCGGTCGAGAAAGATTCATTGACGGAGGCCGAAGCCGGCGGCTGATTCACGCACGCAGCCACAAAAAGGCAACAATCCAGGTTAATCAACGTCAGATTATGGTAAACTGTATCGGACCCGTTGTTTAACATGTTTCAGGAGTTACGCATGGTTAGTTTCAAGAACTACATCTGGCTTGTTTGTCTTCTTGTGCTGTCAATAGAGGTTCAGGCCTCAGATGTCGACATATTCACAGCCGCCGAACAGGGGGATTTCGAAGTCGTGAAGAAACTGGTACAGGAGAATCCACAGTTGGTGACCGCGACCGATGATCAAGGATACAGTCCTCTTCATAAGGCCGCCTACAACAACCACCTGAACGTCGTAGAGTATCTCATATCTCAAGGCGCGGATGTCAACTCTGCTTCGGGAAGTGGCAGTACACCCCTTCACGGTGCTGCTTACTACGGCCATCCGGAGATTGTTCGCGTACTGCTTGATGGGGGGGCGGAATGTGACGTGGTCAATGCCGGCGGATATACTCCTCTTCTGAGCGCCGCTGCAGGCAACCATGGCGAGATCGTCAGGCTGCTGGTCAACATGGGGGCTAATGTCAACGCCAGCCCGAGCGGTGGTCGCTCCCCTCTTTACCAGGCGGTATGGAACGCCGATGCCGAGTTGACGAGATTCCTTCTGGACAAAGGGGCAGAGGCCAACATCCAGACGGAGATGGGCGTCTCTTTGCCGTATTTCGCGTCGGCTTTCAGGGATCGGGAGTTCGGTCTCATGTTTATCCACAAAGTAACTGATTTTGAAGAAAAAGACGCGCTGGGACTGAGCATGCTTCATTACTCGGCCGCCCGTGGATTAGCGGAGCATGTACAAATGCTTCTGGAGCGGGGCGTTGAAGTTGACGCCAAAGATTCCCTCGGAAGGTCACCGCTGTTTTATGCCACGCTCTGGGGGCATGACGAGGTGGTGGATATCCTGAAAGGACGAGGGGCATCAACTGATAATTTGGAACAAGAATGGTTCAAGGGTGATTATCTGGGAAGACCTGCACCAGGAAAAACGCCTGTCGAGTTTGTGGGAGATGAGTTGAGAACCCCATTCGCTCCCCACGGACAAATAGCCTTTTCTCCGGACGGCAGCGAAATGCTCTGGTGCCACCAGGCGATGCCGATTCAAGCCATGTGGTACTCCCGACAGGTAAACGGTATGTGGCACAAGCCAATGATCGCGCCCTTCACCGACCCGGCGCTTGACTATGCCGATGGTAGCCCGTGCTTTTCCGCCGATGGAAACCGCATCTATTACCACACTCATCGACCGCTCGTAGAAACGGATGGGCGCAATGAAGACACCGATATCTGGTTTGTGGAGAGGACCGACGAAGGCTGGGGAAGCCCAATCCCCCTGGGGCCACCGGTCAATACTGACAAGAACGAGCTCAGTCCTATGATTGCGCCTTCCGGCAATCTCTATTTCATAGGCAGTGAGTACGAAGATACCTACGGTGCGGGCGACATCTATCTATCAGAGTTCGTCAATGGCGTCTATACTACGCCCCGGAATCTCGGTCCCGCAATCAACAGCGAGTACTACGAGTTGACTCCAGTGGTACCATCGGATGAGAGTTACATCGTCTTTGCTTCGGACCGTCCCAACAGATACCAGCGTCACTTGCCGTTGTTTGTCACTTTCAAGAAAGATGACGGAAGTTGGACAAATGCTGTATCTCTCGGCGGAACCATCAGCCCGGGACGCGCCTGGCAACCGTTTATTACAGCCGATGACAAGTTCATTTTCTACCAGCAGGGCACGAGCTACTACTGGCTCAGTACGGCGTTGATTGAAGATATCAGGGAGGCCATGATAGGTCCGGACCACCTTGAGGTGGCGGCCCCCGTCCCCGTGTTGCGCAAGAGTGAGCAGATATTTGAACATGCTGCCACCAACGACATCGCGCTGGGTGATCTTGATGGTGACGGCGATCTGGATGCGGTCTTTTCGAACATGGGTTTCAACGACTCGCGTGTTTATCTCAACGACGGTCACGGATATTTCACGGCCACGGATCAACTGCTGACCCGGCAGGGGCATGGAGTCGATCTGGGTGACCTTGATGATGACGGAGATCTGGACATCTTTATTACCTGTGCCGGATACGGAGTGAACAATATCGAATATGATCGTCCCAGCAGGATATATCTCAACGACGGTAGGGCCAACTTCACTGTCTCCCCACAGGACCTTGGAGACTCACTGCTGAGCGGCAATAACGTTCAGCTTTTCGATATTGACATTGATGGCGACCTTGATGCCATGATTGTATACTATCAGGAAGACAATGGTATTTATCTGAACAATGGGCAGGGAAGGTTCACCCGGTCGGAGATGACCTTTCCAACCGGCGCTAACTGGGCTGATCTCGACGGTGACGGTGACGTTGATATTCTCGATCGGGAGGCAGGCGTCGGCTTCAAGACGCTCCTGAACGACGGCACCGGCCATTTGATCGAACACTGGTCCAAAAGCGACAGCGGCCTGAATCGCGGTGGGGTCGGTTTTGGCGATATGGATGAAGACGGTGACCTTGACGCCGTAGTGGCATTTATGGATCAGTCGGAACACCGCTGTTCGAGTTTGTGGTACAATGACGGGACCGGACGATTCAAGGAGTCCGATGTCAGACTTCCGCTAACCCGCAATGCCAGACTGGCGACGGGGGATCTTAACGGTGATGGTCACCCGGATGTGTTTCTTAACAACCTCGGTCTTCCCAGCGCGGTATGGCTTAACGACGGGAAAGGCGGTTTATTCGATTCAGGTATCAGACTGCCCGGCGAATGGAAGAATACATACTGTTGCCTGGGTGATCTAGACGGTGACGGCGATCTCGATGTGTTTATCGCTGCTTTCCTGGGCGGACCTAACGAGATATGGTTCAACGAGCAGTGAACGGCCGGACGGCGCGATCAAGGGGTGGGCCGGTTTCTCACACTTATAGAGGACCGGTCCTGGTTCCAGTTGTCCAATTGTCTTCCCGCACGTGTCATCTTTCATGGAGTAGCGCATCTTGGCCCGACATTCGAACTCTGCAAGAGTGGGGGGGAGTGAGGTCGAGGCCGCTTTCTGCGTACCTGCTCGTTGACCCCGCGCGATGGCGGGATCATTTTGTGTCAAATAGTCCAGTTATGATATTTGGGGACAGATACTGATCAAGGGGACCCCAGGGCGCGCTGTGGGCCACCCGGCCGAAACTCGTCTCGCAGAGCCCGCCATAGACTTTGAAAGCCCCGGTTTCTATCGGGGTTTATTGGTGGGTGAAAGACAGACACATTGATTACATCAGGACCGTGTCCGTTAACTCATCTTTATTGCCCGAAGATGAATCACCCCGCAACTACATCCGCTTGAAGATCAGCGGCCTGAAATTCGTGTCTTCATCCGAAATGCCAAAGGTGACAACCAGACCCTGCTCATTCCTTGAAAAGCGGACTATCCCGATGTCGCCTACAAATTCATCCTTGTCTGTCAGCTGCAATGGTCGGTCGCTGTATCGATGATGCCGAATCACAAGTTTGTCGTCATCAACAATTACGTTGTAGGCTATACCGAGGGCGTCGGAATAATACGTGCCGGCATAGTCGGCTGCCAGCTGCTCCGAGGTCACCATCGGTGCATCGATGCGGGACGCCCACATGATATTCCCTGATTTTTTGAGATCGAGCATTAGACGCGCAGCTTTCCTGCCACCATCACGATGTATACTAATACTCACGTTGCGGAGATTATTCACGAACTGTGAGTCGGAAATAGGGCGAAAGAAATCTGAGGCATAGCCATCGAAGATACCATAAAAGCCGCGCCCCAGACGACTCAACAAGAGCTTTCCCATATTCCCATCAATAAGGTAAGCGCCTTCGAGACCTTCCATATTGGCCGAATCAAGACTAATAAACGGTTCTGGTTCGGCGGCCTGCACCGCCTCTTGTTGCTTTTCTTCCTTGCCATAGAAAAGGTCCAGAATCCGATAAGCCAGTCGTTCCGCTCTAATGCCGCGGTTGTTGGCCAGTATGGCCATGCCGAGTTCGTCCTCCGGCACGTATATTACCATAGTGTTGAAACTGCCGGTTTGGCCGGAGTGAGATATGATCTGTCTGTCGTTGCGTTCGAGAATACCCAGGCCATAGCCATAGGAACTCTCACTGCCATCAGTCAGCGTACTTTTCCGGCACATTCTTTCGATCAGGCTGTCTCCTCCCACGGTACGTTGCCGAAAATTGTCAAGCCATAAGGTCATGTCGTCAATCGTGGAATAGAGATAGCTGGGGCCGACAACATCGCTGTTTCTAGGATCTTCGTAGTAAATGCCGTCGGTTTTGTAGTAGCAGTCGGCTCCGTTGGGAATAACCCGAAAACAGTCGTCCTGAAACAAAGTGTGTTCCATTCCAAGAGGTTTGAAAATGTGATCTGCCGTCCACGACGCCAGGGATTCCCCGGTCACCCGCGCTACCAATTCTCCCAGAAGGGCGTAGTTGGTGTTGCAGTATACCCACTGACTGCCGGGAGCAAACAGCAACTGATCCTGGCCTTTCAGCAGAGCAAGGACTTCTTCAATGGAGGTGTAATCAGCGGGTTTATGGCCTCCATAATACCGGAACATCTTGCTGTATTCCCAGAGACCGCTGGTGTGATTCAAGAGATTACGGAGAGTTACAGTAGCATCATATTCAGGGAGCTCAGGGAAGTATTTGTGAATATCGTCGTCAAGGTGCAGCTTCCCCTCCTGCTCCAGGAGCAACACTGCCAGGGACGTGAACTGTTTAGTAACAGAGGCCAGATTGAAGACGGTCTCGTTGGTTATAGACACCTTGTGTTCGAGATTGGCCAATCCGAAACATCGACAGTAAATCACATTACCGTGTTCGATAACAGCAGCCGCGGCACCCGGCGCATCGGCTGCTGTCTCAGCAGTAAAGATGCTATCAACACGTGCCGAGAATTCCTCATAACTGTTGTTCAGCCCAAAGGATGGGGTTGCTGTTATCAAGATAAGTACAACGAGAGCCAGAATACGCTTGCATGTGTGGGGAACGCGCATAATTACACCTCCTCAAGCCTCATTACAAAACGTCGCATATCCACTTCATACGGTGAGCTTATGTAATATGTTGCGCCGTTCCCATTAAGATGCCGCGTGTGTTTTTCCTTGTCCGCATCTAATTATATTCTAGCGACTTGCGTTGATTGGAGTGGCGGGCAGCCTGTGGGCTTGCCCCGGGTTTCCAGGAGCAACCCTTTTCGGCGAGTCTCTGGAAATCGGAAGCAATTGCGGGGATTGTGGGAAGCTACTGGCAACCCAGCGCGAGCGCTTGGCCACCCGGCCTTGGCCTGAGGGTAAGATCGACCTTTGCGGGCTTCCGTGGTGATTGTGTATTTGCACGAAGATCTTCCTGACAAGTAGCTGGGTGGTAATTTCTTCAGACTTTAGTCCAGACCTTCGGACGAATTCCACGGGGGTTTGGGGGGAGTGAGTTCCACGCCGCTTTGTTTTTTAGAACCCCGGTTTACACCGGGACTTCTTGCTTGCCTGCTTTTGACGCAGCTAGTATGTTCCATCGATGGAGCGCGGCCCCAGCCGCGGGATATTAAAGCAAATAGAAACCCTCCATTCTGGTGGGGTACTGGTGCTGTGCAGTGTGCCAAAGTAACCGTGTTTATCTGTCGGAGGATGTAGATGTTTCATAATATAAAACCTGTCATGCGTGATCGCATGCGGTGGCTCGAAATGGAAAACTCACGGGATCGGCAGGATGGCACTCCGCGTGGTCAGCGACTTAGACAGATCCCCGACGAAACCGGTCGATTTCTTGCCATCCTGGCGGCCGGCGCTACCGATGGGGATATCATCGAAATAGGAACCAGCGCCGGCTACTCTACCCTGTGGTTAGTGTTGGCTTGTAAGGAATCAGGAAGAAAGGTGACGACATTTGAGATCCAGAATGATAAAGTTCAGCTTGCCCGTGAGACTTTTCGATTGGCTGAGGTTACAGATAAAATCAACCTTTACCACGGCGATGCGCTCCAACTTTTAAAAGATCACGATAATATCGCCTTCTGCTTCCTAGATTCGGAGAAAGAAGACTACCAGCGTCTGTATGATATCGTCGTTCCTCGTCTTGTTCCGGGAGGATTACTGGTTGCGGATAATGTGATCAGCCACGCCGAAACATTGGGAGCGGTCGTAAGCAAGGCGAATGCGGATGAGCGAGTTGATAGTGTGGTAGTGCCAATTGGAAAGGGAGAACTTCTGTGTCGGAGGGTCCCATAGAGTGAGACATCGGATGTCAGAGCCATTCACCCGGGATTGTGTCTTGGGTGCACAAGCGACGATTCACCGACGTATTCCACTGGTGCCGAAATGGCTTCTGTGGATCAGAAACTCGAGAACCAATATGGTTTGGGAAGAGTGATATTGGGGCCGCTTTGAGTCCAAGAAAGCCGCTACGGAAGTTGCGGTTTCTTCCTTGCGTTCAGTCCCGCCGGATAACATAGTTATCATAGTTCAAGCGATGGTATAACCGAGGGCGATAGGCGGGGCAACGCTGGTGAATCTGACGGCACCAGAAGCGAATGGGGCACCCAACTGTCGGCGACCAGTCCAATCCCTGAGACGACCTCGGGACGTCTGTCGCGCACGGGATCCGGGGGTAGCGGCGATTCAGTCAATGGCTTCTGCTCTGAGTTCATCTATGAAGTCCGCCTTCACCCAGTAGATATCGTGTTCCCTTGTGAAGAACATATATAAACCGTCAGGCGTCACAGTGGCATTGCCCTCGCTGCCTGATGAATTGATCTTATCATTGAGACTCCTGCCCGGAGTCCAGGTATCATCAGGATTCCGGAACGTGATGCGCAGTTCGTGTCCGTAACTCTCCGCTTTTCTGGCTCCGTATATAATGTAGCTTTCATCGGGTGCGACAAAGGGATGGGTGCCCCTGATGTTCGGAGAGAGTTTTTCCGCTGCCTGATACTTTCCGGCGACAAGTTTGAGTCGAATCAATCCACTGGCATACAGATTGCCGCTGGCTGCCACTGATGGCGTGTGAATAGTCTGATCATTGACCGGCCCTTCAAAATGAGTTGCCTTTCCCCATTTGCCGTTAACTTCTTCTGAAACCCAAAGATTCATAGCGACTTTAGCTCCGGGAAAGGGTCGCCGTGAACAAAAATAGAGTTTTGCTCCATCTGCAGAGAAGCAGGCTTCACCGTCGATGTCCTTCGAGAAGGGAGCGATGACCGGCTTATGCCAACTGGAGCCGTCGGCTTTTCTCTCAATGTGATAGAGATGCGGTCCTTCACAATAGAATATGTCCTGCCCCGTGGGGGAGACGACCAGCCGATACTGATCGGTTTTCGTAGAGACGATTCCGGGCGCAAAGATGACTGGTTCGTCATCTGGAGGAGGCTGGCCGAGGTAGTCACAAACAAAATGTCTTTTATTCCCGGTCTGAGCGTGACAAAGGCCTGATGGAAGCAGGAGCCCTCCAAATACGACTGAATAGATGAGAGCAAGTCTCCGAGCGCTTATCATATCCCTATACCTCCGACGTAATTTGTGTTTCCCTGAACAGCCTGGCCACATGGATAATTCACCGCAACAGCAAAAAAGAGACCCACCATGTGGTGAGATCTATGGGCACCGCTCCTGATGAATAGCATTGATGTCATTACAACATTCCCCAAGTCTCGCCAGTTGCTGTTATTCTTCAGAGGAATTCAAGACAATGAATTGCATCTCTTGCGGCGGATTGCGAAGGTCGAGGGTGAAGGAGTCAGCGGCAATCCTCCTTACGTTGCGCTTGTCTTTCAGATAGTCCGCCGCCGTATAATCCAGGAAGGGAGCAGCATCCGTCTTGAAATGCATTGGCAGAACGATCATCTTAGGTCTAAGCTGGGCGATAACACTGTCGGCTTCGGGCGGCGATATTGTGTAGTGTCCTCCTACGGGAATCATGAGAATATCAATAGCACCGATCTGTGCCTTCTGCTCTTCACTCAGGTTTAAGCCGAGGTCGCCGAGATGAGCGACTCTAAGGCCATCGAATTCAAACACAAAAACGGAATTCAGGATCGAACTCTTCCCGGGGTCGAAATGGTTGCAGACGATATCATAAATCCGCACATCCTTGATCTGAGTGTCAACGGGGATGAATTTGTGTTCCAGTCCCTTGTCCATAGGGCCGTTGATGCCATAGAGTACGACTGGTTCCCCCGATACGGCAGCAACATTGTCATGGTCTATATGCCGGTGCGAGACGGTAATAAGATCGGGTGTGACACTGTCAGGGATGTGGTATCCCTCCAGTTTCATCGGGTCGGTCAGAATGCGAGTGTGAGTCGACGTAGTTATCAGGAAACACGCGTGACCATAATGAGTGAAAGTCACTTCATTCGGTTTCTGAGCCTGTGAAAACGGGCAGATTCCTAATAAAAGTAAAGCACAAAGCAGCCATAGGTACTTCATCATTCCACTTCCTTTGCTCATGAACGGCGACTGTAAGCCGACGGACAATCCGGACATAAAGCTACTTCATAGTAAGACGACGTTCGCCTCATCGCAACTACTTTCCGAGGCTCCATATAGACCGTACTTATGTGTTGGACAGCCGGATTGGCTGCAGCAGTCGGTATACCTTCGTAAATCATGCTAACGCTGCATCGACTAGCCGCGAGGCCATCAACCATAGTGCACCTGCTGCCGACGTGCAATAAAGGCGATAGCCAGCGAACCGAGAGCAACCAAGCCCAGGACGGCCAGTTTCGCGGCAGTAATGGACTCGTCGATAGTGCCCAGCAAATCCAGGGTTGTCAGATGGTCAATTGATCCAACGTACCAGATCATCAGATAAGTAACTTCGAAGAGCTTCTTGCTGCCACTCAGGGTTCCCATAGCCAACGACACCGTCGGGACAAGGAAGGCTGCAATCATCAATGTCGCAGCGTAGGGCCACTGTCCTGCGATAGTCGCTCGAAGAGCCATGGCACAGACCGATGCTACAGCGATTAACAGACCGGACAGCCAGATGGCGGGAAATTGACGCATGAGCGGACTCGGCGAAGAGAAAAGCAACTGAACCGTACCGAAACGAGATTCACGCGTTCCCATCGTCGACCATATTACCAGCGGCCAGACCATGGACGCGGGGACCAAAAACAGCCTTGCAGTATCGAACGGCGCCGCGCACTGTGCAGCCACCAGACCGACTGCAACTGCGTACCAAAACCAGTGACGGCCCTTGAGTGCCAGCCTCAGTTCGGCGGCGACCATCCGGTAGAGCCTGAATCTGGGTTCAGGCGGGCAAAGTGAATCATACTCAGGTCCGGTACCGGCATGGGATGTTTCTTGCACTTTTTCTGAAGCCGCCGCCTTTGCTTTCAGACGTATCCCCTTGTGTGCGACCCTGGCCGGATCAAAGCGATCAAACAGCAGGACAGCCATGCCGGCTACCGCAAACGCTATGGCTATCCAGTGCAGCCGCAGCAGAAGTATGCCGATCGTCCAATCGATACCCGTCCACGAAAACGTCTTGAACGTCTCGAATTGCATTTCCGTGTCGAAGTCGACAAAGCCCGCCACCAATCCGATTGTCTCGCCGGGAAAAGCCATTGCAGCGGCGGCCCGTGCACTATCGGTAAAGACAGCCACCGATGCGAGATCAAGGAACGGCACGGTTAGCATGCCCAATACGACGCAACTTTCGGCCAGGAACAAATAGATGACATTGCCCGCGCTTCCTCTGAGCCATCGGGCGGTATCGAAAAAGACTGCTACCGAGGCCACGAAAATGGACGCCGGTATACAAACGATAAGAAACGGTGATACAAAAGCCCACAAGTCGATCTCACCTGTTTCGTTTCTTATCAGCAGCGTGACGAAAGCCAGGACGGCCAGGGACGCGACCATCAACCACAATGCAGCAATGTTGCTCACGAGTTTTGAAGTTATATAGACACGCCCGCTCATCCGTGTGGTGGCGATAATCTGCCCCACCTCTGTCAGGCGATCGCGCTTAATCGAACCTCTGATCAGGTAGAACCCGATAATCGCTAGCATGATAGTGCTGCAAACAGCCATCAGGCTACCCGCCCAGGCCGAGTTGTATACGCTCTTGTATTCCCCAAACTGAATTGTGTACTTGCCGGTGATTACCAGGTATCCGAAGAACATCACACCAATCATTGTGACCAGGAAGCTGTATCGCCGCGTCCGCTCTCGGAAATCGGCCAGGCTCAACTGAAAGAGAATCCGTAGTCTATCCATCCTGTCGCTCGCGCTGATGGCCATTCAGCAGCCGAAGATACGCGTCCTCGAGAGTCGGCGTCACCTGTCGGGCCGAGGCGGTCGGTGCCCTCTCCACCACTACCCGCGCTCGCACACCTTCGGTAGTTCTGGTCGTGCTACCTACAATGTGCCTCCGTCTCAGGTCGGTCAACTCGGAGCTGGCAATGACAACCTCCCAGACCTTTCCCTCCACTGACCGGAGAAGCTCCTCCGGAGCAGCATGCACGAGAAGATGCCCTTTGTTCATGATGGCGATTGAAGTTGCGGCTGCTTCGATGTCGGAGACGATGTGCGAAGACAATATCACTGTGCGGTTGCCGGACAGTTCCGAGAGGAGGTTCCGAAATCGTATCCGTTCCTGGGGATCCAGACCAGCGGTCGGTTCATCGACTATCAACAATTCGGGATCGTTAAGCAGTGCTTGAGCAATTCCCACCCGCTGCTTCATCCCTCCTGAGAGAGAACCAAGACGCTGCTTCCGGGCATCACCAAGGTTGACCAACTCCAGCAATTGGTCAATCCTTCGCCGAGCCGGCCTGCCACTGATACCTCGCGCTGCCGCCAGGTACGACAGGAACTCGGTAGCGTTCAGATTGGGATAAATGCCGAAAGCTTGCGGGAGATAGCCGAGTATTTGGCGAACATTTTCGGGCGAATTGGCGATATTGTAACCGTTCCAGCTGGCACTGCCTTCGGTAGGTTTGGTAACGGTGGCCAGAATTCGCATCAGGGTCGACTTCCCCGCACCATTCGGGCCCAGCAACCCGAGGATGCCGGAGTCTATGTCCAGACAGAACTCCTTGAGCCCCCAAACGTTTCCTTTGTAGCGTTTTCCCAAATGGTCAGTTCGAAGGTTCAATGCGGCACTCCTTTTGCGGCGATTCGTCACAATCACTGAGACCGGTGGTTCTTCCGGATTAGACGGCGGAGCTGGTCTGTTTGTTGCGGGGATCAGTCAAATACATGACAGGCTTCATGACCTTCCATCGACTTCCATTGATACAAGCATAGTGTAATCGAACCGGGAATGCAAACGCCACAAAAGTCCGGGGCGAGTCAGGTCAACCCCGCCGTTTCACGGGGCGCTTTATCCGGATTGGCTTCCTTACTGAGCGAAAAAGACAGTCGTTGCGGAAACTACTCCCGGAATCGTGCAATCTCTTGCGCATTCCTCGGAGGCCCGTTTGGCCGGTCGCGCAGGGAAAATGGCCGGCAGGCCAAAGCTCCCCGGCCTGAAATATCGTTGACTTTTTCGTCCATTGTGAGTATATTGGTGCATCAACTGTTGCCCGTCATCAACTTGCTATCGCCCCCGTGACCTGACACCCGAATTGATGAGCTCCCGCCGACGGGCCAAAAGATCCTTGCAGCGTGGGCAAGTGTTTTTCGAAAAACGAAGCTAAATATCTGAGCCGAATTGCAGAAAACAAAACACCAGGGGAGGCAAAGATGAAAAGCGTACCCAGATCAGGCTGTATCCTGGCGCTGTGGCTGATGGTGGGAATGACACTGGTCGTGCCGGATGCCCTGGCCGATGAACCATTGTTCGCCGCAAGGATCGATTATGGCGCAGGAGATAATCCAGGCTCTGTCTTCTCGATCGATCTTGACGGGGATGGTGACAATGACCTGGCGGTAGCTAACCAGGACTCTAACAATGTTTCCATTCTGAAGAATAACGGTGACGGGACGTTTCAGACGGCGGTCGACTATGGCACGGGAAATGGTCCGTACTCTGTCTTCGCAATTGATCTTGACGGAGATGGTGACAATGACCTGGCGGTAGCCAACAATGAGTCTTACAATGTTTCCATTCTCATGAACAACGGTGACGGGACCTTTCTAACGGCGGTCGACTATGGCGCAGGAGATGGTTCGTACTCTGTCTTCTCGATTGATCTTGACGGTGATGGTGACAATGACCTGGCGGTAGCGAACGAGGGCTCTGACGATGTTTCCATTCTGATGAACAACGGTGACGGGACGTTTCAAACGGCGGTCGACTATGGCGCAGGAGATTATCCGGTCTCTGTCTTCTCGATTGATCTTGACGGGGATGGTGACAATGACCTGGCGATGGCAAACTATTACTCTGACAATGTCTCCATTCTCATGAACAACGGTGACGGGACGTTTGCGACCGCGGTCGACTATGGGGCAGGAGATGGTCCCATCTCTGTCTTCTCGATTGATCTTGACGGGGATGGTGACAATGACCTGGCGGTAGCCAATGAGGATTCTGACGATGTTTCTGTCCTGATAAATAACGGTGACGGGACGTTAAAAACCGCGGTCGCCTATGGTGTAAGATATGGTCCTTACTCTGTCTTCTCGAGTGATCTTGACGGGGATGGTGACAATGACCTGGCGGTAACGAACGCGTTCTCTGACAATGTCTCCATTCTCAAGAATAACGGTGACGGGACGTTTGAAACCGCGGTCGACTATGGCGCGGGAGATTATCCGGTCTCTGTCTTCTCGATTGATCTTGACGGGGATGGTGACAATGACCTGGCGGTAGCAAACTATAACTCTGACAATGTTTCCATTCTCTTTAATCTCAGTGATGTTTACGTGGACGTTGAAGACTACGAGCCGTTGGAGTTGCCGCACGGCTTTGAATTGGGTCGGAACTACCCGAACCCGTTTAATCCATCAACGGTAATCAAGTACGTTCTTCCGCAGCGGAGCCATGTGACAATCGAGATATTCAACGTGCTCGGTCAGCGGGTGCGGACGCTGGTCGACCGGGAGCAGTCGGCCGGGTCACATGTGGTAACCTGGGACGGCCGGTCGGAGGCGGGCCGGGAGGTCTCGACCGGTGTATACCTGTACCGCGTCCAGGCCGGAGATCACGTGCAGACAGAAAAGATGCTGCTGCTGAAGTAGCCGCAGGCTCTCTCGGACGATCAAAAGGGCAGGCCGGCTCGGCCTGCCCTTTACATATTTAGTGCGCTACTTTCCGACGTCTTCCGTTCGTGTCAGCTCAGCCCAGCGTGACTCGGAAGCCGAATTCCACAATAGTCCGGGCAGAGTGAGGTCGGAGCCGCTTAGGATTTAGGTCCCCGCGTTGCCTTTCCGCGGGACCGTTGTCCTTGCATTGTGGGAGTCAGTCAGTATACTTGTGGCAAGAGAAGTAAGCGTACGGGAAGCGAGCGAGCCCCTCCCTCCGACCTGTGCATAAGCTAACTGCATAGGGATGGAAGCATCATGTTCAAGAATGCCGTCTTAGAAACAGATCGATTGATCATTAGACCCCTGAGGCTGGAGGATGACACAACACTTCATGATGTTGTCAGCCGGGAGGAGGTGATGCACTTCCTGCCGGAAGGAGTGATGTCGCTTGACGAGGTTCGCGACATCATCACATGGCTGTTGAAGTGTTATGATGAGAACACGCCTCAGAATATCAAGAAGTGGACGCTGGCAGTTGTCCGGAAAGATAGTTCCGAAGTCATTGGGTGGTGCGGGCTGGGACGGTTGGATTTCAGCTGCGATGAGATTGAGCTGTTCTGCGGGTTGTCGGATTCATATTGGGGCAGGGGAATCGCGGCTGAGGCCTGCAGAGCTGTATTGGATTACGCATTCAGTAGCATCGGTCTCAGTCGCATAGTTGCAGTGGTCGATCCTGAAAACTCACGGTCGCGAAGACTGATCGAGAAGATAGGGATGCAGCTGGAAAAGCAAATAGGCGATTTGCCAAAGGAGTTTGGACACTATGAGGGATTTCTTTACTACTCAATATCTCGGAAGTAGAGTCCAGGACATAATCAGCCTGTAAACGGGTGAGTCACGCTTTACGGCAGTGGATGCTTCCTCTATTCGATTAATGATAAATGAGAGCCAGCAGGGACGAACAGAAATGCACAAATCCACTTTCCATATTCCATCGTACTTTTTCCATCTCTCGTCGAGTGGCATATTATAACACTGAAGTCAAACGTTAGAGGGGTCTGGGGAGAGTGAGGTCGGAGCCGCCATAGATATTGACCCCGCTGCACAGCGGGGTTATTTTATGGGCGGTTGGTAGATTCTGTGATAACGACTAAGTGGACAGGAGATACAGGTAACCCCAGCCTGGTGTGCGGATCACCTGACCGCAAGAGCCTCATGACGGTAGAGCATTATGCTTGAATTGGCGTTTCTGAAAGACCTGGTCGTAATACTTAGTGTTGCGGTGGTTGTCGTAATCGCCTTCCACAGACTCAAACTGCCGTCCATAGCCGGTTTTATCCTCTCAGGGATCCTGGTCGGCCCCCGGGGACTCGGTTTGATCGACGACGCTCACCAGGTCGAAGTGTTAGCCGAGATCGGGGTGGCGTTGCTTCTATTCGGCATTGGTGTGGAGCTTGCCTTGAAGAAGCTGCAACGCCTGTGGCGGCTGGCCGTGGTGGGCGGTGTTCTGCAGGTGGGCATCAGCGCGGGGGCTGCATTCGCCATTGGTAGAATGGCCGGCTTGCCGACCAACTCTGCCGTTCTCATAGGCTTTGTTGTGGCCCTGTCCAGTACGGCTATTGTGTTGCGAGGGCTGCAGGAGCGAGGGGAGGTTGACGCTCCCCACGGTCGCCTGATACTGGGCATCCTTGTGTTCCAGGATTTCAGCGTCGTGCCGATGATGCTGATCCTCCCGTTGCTCATCGGCGCGGATCTGAGCGCCGGAGCGTTTGTCGTCACACTGGCCAAGTCTATCGGTATAGTATTAGCCGTCCTGCTTTCAGCGATACTCGTAGTGCCTCGAATCCTGAAGCTCGTCGCCCAGACACGGCAAAGACAGTTGTTCATTCTTTCCGTATTTGTCGTCTGCCTGGGAACCGCCTGGCTGGTTACCCGGTCCGGGGCGTCGCTCGCGATAGGAGCGTTCCTGGCGGGGCTGGTGGTTGCGGGAAGCGAATACAGACACCAGGCCCTGGCCGACATGATCTCGTTCAGAGAGGTCTTTGCCAGTCTCTTTTTTGTATCGGTGGGGATGATGCTGTCACCTTCCGCGATTCTGGGCAACCTTGCTGCAATCATTGCTATTCTGGCTGGAATCCTGCTTGGTAAGTCTGCAATCGTCTTTATAGTCGCTTTCCTGATGCGAATGCCGCTGAGGGTGTGTCTGGTTGCGGCTTTCGCGCTGGCTCAGGTAGGAGAATTCGCGTTCGTTCTGCTTTACGCCATACAAGGAACAGGTTTGATTGCCAAGTCCGTCGAAAACAGTTTGGTGTCGGCCGCGATTCTCTCCATGTTCATCACGCCTTTCGTCATGTCGTACGGACCCAAACTGGCGGCCGGTCTTGGCAAATTCACACGGCTCAGGCGCCTGATTGAAGTGGATTCGGCCGAGGATGCCTCCGACGCCGTCTGTAAGATGTGTGATCACGTAATTGTCGCCGGTTACGGCTTCGCCGGCAGAGAACTGGCGCAGGTTCTTAATCAGCATGAGATCCCATATATTGTAGTGGATCTGAACATTGAAAACGTGAGAAAGGCGACCCGGGAGGCGGGAAACGCCGTGTTCGGCGATATTACGAGCGAGGGTGTACTTGCCCAACTGGGGATTGAAAACGCACGCGAACTGGTATTGCTGATAAACGATCCCAGTGCCTCGGAGCATGCTGTTCGCGTCGCTCGGAGGCTGGCCCCTCGCATGTTCATAACCGCACGGACTACCTATTTGCTCGATATCGAACGCCTGCTGGCGGCGGGTGCCGATGAGGTCGTGCCGGCTGAGCGGGAAGCTGCGGTTCGGGTCGCAACTCAGGTGCTCAAGAGGCATCGAGTGGATCTGAAGACAATTACCACACAGGCGTCGCAGATGCGGGATCATTCTGAAGATGAGGACTTCTGACTTCCGTTGGCGGCTGTGCCTGTTCGCGCCATCCCGGCATGCATCGGCCTCGCCATAGATATTGACCCCGGTTACTAACGGGGGTTATTTTGTGCCTGCAAGAGAGTCCGCGACAATCCAGGCGTTGGCCTGGAAAAAGGAAGCCGCCATAAATGGTGGGCCGGCCGTCCTGCGCAGATATATATTCTCTTCGTGTCAGAAAGGGACGCACATTTATGAAGCGCCGTGAGTTCATAAAAAAGGCAGGCCAGGCCGCCGCGCTGATGGCCGTGGCCGGCGACGCCGGATTGTTGACCGGCGGCTGTCAATCAGGAACATATGACAAAACGACGGCAACGAAGCCTGATTTCGAGGTCGCGGCTGACCCGCAACTGCCCAAAGTTACCCTGGCCAGGAACGAAGATCACGCCAAGGCACTTTGCTCCGCACTCGCTGTCATCGGGGGAATCGAACGATTCGTAAAAAGGGGTGAGCGTGTACTGCTGAAGCCGAATGCTGCCTGGGACAGGGTCCCGGAGCAGGCCGTCAATACGAATCCCGTTCTTGTCGGCGAGATGGTTCGCCAATGCAGGGCTGCGGGCGCTACGGAAGTATTAGTAACCGATTTCGGCTCTCATAATCCGCGTCGTACGTTTTTGCGCTCGGGCATTCGAACTGCTGTCGAACAAAACGGGGGGAGAATTCTCCTGCTGAGCGATGACGATTTTGTCGAGACTGATCTTAAAGGCCGCTTCATTACGAACTGGCCGGTGCTCAAGTATGTATTTGAGATAGACCGACTCATCAATATGCCCATTGCCAAACATCATGGCTTGGTGGCGGGTACGGCCTCCATGAAGAATTTCTTTGGCATTATCGGCGGTAACCGCTCGCGTCTGCACGACCGACTTGACCAATCCATTGTCGATCTGGCGGCGTTTTTCAAACCGACTTTGACGGTAGTTGACGCCACTCGGGTGCTGATGCGTAATGGCCCGGCGGGTGGCTCGCTTGATGATGTCGTGATTCGTAACTCAGTGATCTGTGCCACCGATCAGGTGGCGGCTGATTCACGGGCAAGTGAATTTCTGGGTATTACGGGAAACGATGTCAGACATATCGTTCTGGCGGCTGAACAAGGGTTAGGTGAGATTGATTATCGCAAAGCGGGATATAAAGAAATTATATGATCGCCTTTTCAGTCAGTAGTCCTGGTCAATTACTCACATCTGATCGTCTTCCATCGAGTTACGACTACCTGCACATAGTGGTGCCGGGCTGCGAACTGCAAAATCATTGACTTGTCAGCACGATCAATGTACCTTGCTTCTGGGAGCGATTTCACCTCGCCTTTATCAATCATCAGACATGTCGCTTAGCCGGTGTCGTAACTGCAGGGGGTCAACCTGCCGTCGACATGATCTCCTTGGGATAGGATAACGAGGAGTACGTATGAACCAGGATGGATTTCTCCATCGCCCGGCCTATATGGCAATCTTGTCGCTTGCGACCGTACTGCTGGTCGGCTGTTCGGATGATAATCCGGCTGGACCGGGTCCGGAACCCGCGGAGCGGAGGGGATGGGTATGGCAAAACCCGCTGCCACAGGGCAACACGCTCTATGGCGTTTCCTTCACCGATGCCGATACGGGCACAGCAGTGGGAATGGATGGTACGATCCTTCGCACTCATGACGGCGGAGCCACTTGGTTCATTCAGACGAGCGGCACGACAAAGCATCTTAATGGCGTATCATTCACCAATGTGACTACGGGCACGGCGGTAGGAGAATATGGCACGATCCTGCGGACAGTGAACGGCGGGGACACCTGGATTATCCAGACGAGCAGAGCGAGAAACCATCTTAATAGTATACTGTTCACCGATGTAAATACGGGCACCCTGGTAGGAGATGCTGGTGCGATCTTTCAATCTACTGACGGCGGGGCCACCTGGGTCAGCCAGACGAGCGGCACGCCTAAACATCTCTATAGTGTTTCCTTCACGGATAGGAATACGGGCACTATAGTGGGTTATGGTGGCACAATCCTTCGGACAACGGACGGCGGGGTTACCTGGGTCAGCCAAATAAGTGGCACGTTCAGACATCTCTATGGCGTTTCCTTTACTGACGCGAATACTGGCACAGTCGTGGGAGATAGTGGTACTATCCTTCGGACGACCGACGCCGGAGTCACCTGGGTCAGCCAGGCAAGCCCCACGAGTAACAGTCTGTATGGTATTTCATTCGGTGATATGAATGTAGGGGTGATCGTGGGAGAAGACAGGACGATCCTCCGAACCCTAGACGGTGGGACAACCTGGGTTGCCTGCATAACCGGCGCCTACAGTGATCTCTATGATGTGTCGTTCACTGACGCAACCACAGGCACGGTCGTGGGGTCGTATGGGACGATCCTTGGGACGACGGATAGCGGTGCGCTTTGGGTCGACCGGATTACCGGCACGGATGAATATCTCACGGATGTCTCGTTTATCGGCGCGATGACGGGAACGGTGGTGGGCGGTCATGGTACGGTTCTGCGGACCACTGACGGCGGTGCCACCTGGGTCAGGCAGGCGAGTGGCGCGCATGTAATGCTTTATAGCGTTTCATTTGCCGATGCGATTACGGGTACGGTGGTAGGAAACTTTGGCACCATCCTTCGCACGAATGACGGCGGTGCCACGTGGGTAATGCAGACAATCGGCGCATACCATGATCTCTTTGATGTGTCCTTTACTGACCGGAATACAGGTACGGTGGTTGGGGGGGATGGCACAATTTTCCGGACGACGGATGGCGGCACCAGTTGGGTCAGGCAGACAAGTGGCGCATACAGTGCACTACTGGGAGTTTCCTTCACTGACGCGAAGATAGGGACGGTGGTGGGATTGTATGGCACGATTCTGCGAACAACGGATGGTGGCGTGACTTGGGTACGTCAGAACAGCGGTGTAAACTACCATCTTATGGATGTGTCGTTCACTGGGGCGAACATAGGAGTGGTGGTGGGCGATTATGGTACGATGCTTCGGACGACGGACGGCGGCGCCAGCTGGATAAGGCAGACAAAGCGCACGAATAGCCATCTTATGGGCGTGTCATTCATTGATGCGAATACGGGAACTGTTGTAGGATCCCATGGCACGATCCTTCGGACGGTGAACGGCGGAGCCAGGTGGATCGTGCAGGCAAGCGGCACAAGTAATGATCTCCGTGGTGTGTTCTGCTCTGATGCGATCAAGAGCACCGTCGTGGGACAAGCTGGCACGATCCTTCAGACGACAACCGGCAGAAACTGAATCTGTGCCTGCCGAGCGGGAAGCTGCGGTTCGGGTCGCAACTCAGGTGCTCAAGAGGCATCGAGTGGATCTGAAGACAATTACCACACAGGCGTCACAGATGCGGGATCACTCTGAAGATGAGGGTGCCTGACTTCCGTTGGCGGCTGTGCCTGTTCGCGCCATGCCGGATGCTTCGGCCTCGACACGAGCAACCCACCAAGAATGGTGGGCTAGGCGACGGTGTGATTGGTAAGCGTGTAACTGTCTGCAGGCCGGTCAGCAGTGATTGAACGGAGCCAATATGGATCATAAACGAGCACTTCTAAAACACTTCCTGGCAGCGCTGGCTTACCGGACGCAGAAAGCACTTCGAGATGCGCCGCCGGACTTTGCGTCCTTTAGAGCGGCACCCAAGATTCGTACACCCGGCGAGCTGATACGCCACATGGACAGCGTCCTGGGGTATGCCCGCACGTTCTTCACCGGTGGAAGGTATCGCGCGCCGTTGCTGCCGGATTTCCATGACGCTGTTGAGCACTTTCACGAAACGCTGGCGGACGTGGCGGAACACCTTGAGCGAGGGACAGAACTTCGGGGCATCACTGCCGAAATCCTATTGCAAGGTCCACTGTCGGACGCAATGACGCACGTCGGACAACTGGCCGTGCTTCGGCGGCTGGCCGGCAGTCCGGTTCCGCCGGAGAACTTCGTCTTTGCCGATATCAGCGCGACCAACCTCGGTTCTGATCAGCCGCCTCCCGTCAGTCCGGACAAAGACTGGCCTGAAGCTCCTGACGGCGATTAATGTCGTTCGGGATGACGTACTACGTGCCGGGATATTTCGACCGTGTTGTATTTCCGGCCGGGGAATTCCGGCAACCTCCTGCACGTTTCAGCGTATCTGAACTGTCATGTAGTTAAAGTCCACTGAGAAGTAGTGTCAAAGCCCGATGCGCGGCCGAGAAGGGTATCGATTTGGAAAGAGTAACTCCTGATCTTCTGCTGAACAAAGGTGAAGTGCGGTTTCGTTGGCAGCGAATCCTGCAGTTCCCGCTGCTGGAGCTGGTGGTGGCCGGACTGTTTATGGCCCCGGTAGCACTGGCTCATAATGCTTTCGCTATCGCCGTCCTCGAAAAGTTGCAGCCGCCGCTGGGAAACCTTGTAACCTATCTGGAACATGTGGTCAACGTCGTGCTGTTCCTGCTGGCATATGCGCTTTACTGTAGGTGGGTGGAAAGGCGCAAACCGTTCGAGATTTCGGGAGGAAAAAGTGTCCCCGAGTTGTCTCTCGGCTTCGCCGGCGGGATCGGCCTGGTCGGCATCATGGTCGGTCTTCTGTCTCTGCTTGGATACTATAGAGTGTCGGGATTCAGCGAGAATCAGACGGTACTGATTGATGCGTTTTTCCGATTCGGAATCGGAGCGTTTCTCCAGGAGTTCTTCATTCGATTGCTTTTGTTCCGGCTGACAGAAGAGCTGGTCGGTACCTGGAGCGCCGTGGTGATAGTGGCCGTTTCTTTCGGCCTTATACACATCGGAAACGAAAACGCGACCCCCCTCACTTCGGTTATGATTGCGGTCTCAGATGTTCTCTACCTGGCGGCTTTTGTGTTCACACGGCGACTCTGGCTTGTCTGGGGGCTCCACTTCGGGTGGAATTTCATGCAGGACGGTGTGTTCGGGATGCCGAACTCCGGGGAGACCGCTCTACCAAGCTGGATTCGGCCGGACGTCACCGGCCCTGACTGGCTTACCGGTGGCAGTTTCGGCATTGAGGCGTCTATCGTGGCTATAGCCCTGCAGGTTGCGCTCGGTCTCTGGCTGTTACTATACGCTCGCAAGCTGAACCAGTTCATGGCACCTTACTGGCAACGGATTCGCAGATAGTCACAGGTGACCAACAGCCCGGTGAACTACGGCTTGCGATCTGGTTTTCCCAAGTAAATGGTTACCGTCGTAAGGCCCTCGTTGGCAATGGTGCCGTGCGGTCTTACGCTCAGCTTGAATGTGACAGGCGTCCTCCAAGAGCCGGGCCGGGGCCGTCATGATCAAGAGAAGCCCCGGCGGGGACCGGGGCTTTCTTCACGGTGTTTTAAGAAAATTGTCAGTATCCGGAACCTGGTGAAGCGAATCACGCCCCTTGCAGCGACGATGTGCAATGGGGACACTTCGCTGCCTTGATGTGTATCGTCGAAAAGCAGTGGGGACATTCCTTGGTCGTAGGTTCCGCCACCGGGACCGGTTCTTCTCTTTTCAGTTTGTTCATATTCTTGATGACAATGAATATGGCAAACGCCACGATCAGGAAGCTGATTATCGTGTTGATGAACTGACCATAGTTCAGCGTTACCGCTCCGGCTGCCTGGGCATCGGCCAGAGTTGCATAGGCGCCCATGGCTTGTGACCCGTCTTTCAGAATCATGAATAGATTCGAGAAGTCGACATTGCCGAGCAGCAGGCCTATCGGCGGCATAATCACGTCGGCAACGAGGGACTTGACGATTGTCCCGAACGCGGCACCAATAATGATACCGACGGCCATGTCCATGACGTTGCCCTTGACCGCGAATTCTTTGAATTCTTTGACCATACCCATACGGTTCATCTCCTATTAGTGTTGGGTGCGGTTAGCTTGGTTTATGTCCAGGATACTTTGTGAAACAGAGACCTGAAGGTAACTGTTCCGAAGGCCGGTGACAAGCCTCTTTTGCGGCGCGTAACCTGCCGTAAGTTAACGACTTGCACTGGCCGGGATGCGGCCCGGCCGAGCCGCAAGGCCGAAAACAACCGGGCCGCCGGGAGAGCCAGGTTGGGGCCGCGATTGCAGGCCCAGTCTTCCTCCGCCGGCCTGCCCTTTTGATATTCAATACAATGCCTGCCAACGGCTGGTGTTTTCGGTGAAACGGTATGTCTGGCCCTGCAAGCGACTTTCACAGAAGTCTGGGAGGGAGTGAGGTCAAGGCCGCCATAGATATTGACTCCGCTGCACGGCGGGAGTAAATTTGTGTCTACAAGAGAGTCCACGACAATCCACGGGTTGCCTTGGAAGGAGGAACCCACCATAAATGGTGGGCCACCCGACCCGCCTTATGTAGGTGTCAGTCGTAGCGGTTCAGCAGAAGTCGGACACCGACGGGCGGAGTCTATTGCCGCGCAGTAAGTTATGGGGTTATGGATTTGACTGGAAAGCGACCGCGATTGGGACTGAAGTCCGTAAATTACCCTTGATCCGGTCTGCGGCAGTGTTACCGCACGGGGCGCGGCCGAGGCCGCATTTTTTCTCTTGACATCACCAGGGATCCGGCTATAGAATTTAGCGGCTAACTTGTACTCATATACAAAGACAACGATCGTCCCAATGCCCCTTGCTATGTGATCCAGGCGGCTGGTGAAGCCGGCTGCGTGTCGGGGACGCAGAAACAGACAACCATAGTCTATCCATCGAAAACGGGCTCTTGAGACTTTGAACAGTCTCTGGGTGCCGTCGCGGCAGCATACGCTGATAGGTACATGTAAGGGATAATATGTCCCACCACTAAACCATAGGAGGAAGCAATGAAAAACACCTTAGCTAGACCAGTATTCGTCCTGGCGCTAGGGATCATGCTGGGATTTATTGTGCCATCACTTTTGGCGCAATTTCCCGGTACCGGCCAATTGCCGCTTGATCCCAGGTCCATTCCCAAATTCGTGGACCCGTTGCCCCACTTCGCTTATCCGGGTGCACGAGTTGACGCAACCGCGTGGGGTACCCCGCTGACAATTGAAACAATGACTAACAATCAGCAGGTCCTCTCGACCGGCACTGTCCTGCCGAACGGAACCGTCGTGTCCCCGACCACCGGCCTGACCCACGTGTGGGGATATGCGGTTTCGGATGGCGTTGTAACCAAAGGCCCCCTATGGCCGGCCCACACGGTTGTTGCCAAACGAGGGATCCCGGTGAACGCCCTCTATCTCAACAACCTTCCCGAGAGCTACGATGCTGTTAACCTGACCGTCGATCAAACCTTGCACTGGGCGATGATGACCTCAGCCATGACCCCCTACACGGGGGCTGTTCCCACGGTCGGGCATCTCCATGGGGGTGAAGTCCCGCCATGGTCTGACGGAGGTCCGGACGCATGGTATACGCCCGGCGGGGTCGACGGCGGTCACGGAGCGCTGACCAACGTATACTATTATCCTAATACGCAGGAGGCCGCGACACTGTGGTTTCATGATCACGCTCTGGGCCTTACGCGTCTCAATGTATACGCGGGGTTGGCGGGATTTTACTTCCTGAAGGATGATGCGGAAGATCTGCTTCAGCTTCCCGGCTGGACCGGGGACAATATGGTTCAGGAAGTGGATCCTGTCACGGGCGCGAATCACGGCAGCTCGTATTTGCCGGAAATCGAAATTGTCATCCAGGACCGGATGTTTGATCAAAACGGGCAGCTCTATTTTCCGGCGGGCGCGCCTCTGGCTCCGAATCCGATGGTCCATCCGTATTGGATTCCCGAGTTCGTTGGCGATGTCATCACTGTCAACGGTAAGACCTGGCCCTACTTGAGTGTCGCTCCACGCAAGTACCGCCTCCGTTTTCTCAACGGTTCCAACGCCCGGTTCTATGAACTGTGGCTTCAGGATCTTGCCACGAAGATGAGGGGGCCGGTTATCTGGCAGGTGGGCACGGACGGCGGACTCCTCGATGCACCCGTTGCCATTGACCCTAATCTAGGTCAGAATCTGGTTCTCGGCCCGGGTGAACGAGCGGATATCGTGATTGATTTCGGGTCAGTCGCCAACCCCAATCCGGCAATGCCATACGCCACGTGGACCCTCAAGAACTCAGGCAATACGCCCTATCCGAAGGGAGCGCCGCCGAAAGGTTCGACGCTGGGTCAAATCATGCAATTTGTTGTCAACGGGCAGCTTACCGTTCCGGATAACAGCATCATTGCCGGCAGGCCGACACCCCTTGAGAAACTGGCCAACTTTGCCACCGGTACGCCGGCCGTCCCGGTTCATAAGTCCCGTCAACTCACCCTCAACGAAGTCATGGGTATGGGAGGACCGCTGGAAGTGCTCGTCAACAACACCAAGTGGTCCGGTGACTCTCCGCGGCCTTACAACGACTTTACGCTTGACCCGACCGGGATGTCCATGACCCACTATTCAGAGCTCATGACGGAAGGCGAGACCGAAGTGTGGCAGATCATCAATCTAACAGCGGATGCTCATCCAATTCACCTGCACCTGGTCCAGTTCCAATTGCTGAGCCGCCGGAATTTCAATTTCAACAAATACAGCAAGCTCTACATGAGCGCCTTTGCCGCCGCCGGAGTCCCCATGGGTTCCGAGGGGGGGTGGGGCCCGCCATTAAACTATAACACCGGGGCGGATCCGACCGGAAAGGTATGGACCACTTTCCTCGGCGGCAATCCGGATGTGACGCCTCACATACAGGGGCCGGTCATTCCGGCCAGCTTTAACGAGCGCGGATGGAAAGACACGTTCATTATGTATCCTGGCCAGGTCACAACCGTCATTGCCCGATGGGCTCCCACTGATGCGACGGCGACGGCCACCAATTACTTTGCTTTCAGCCCGGATGGCGGCCACGGCTACGTCTGGCACTGTCACATCCTCGATCACGAGGACAACGAAATGATGCGACCGTATCTGGTGGACGCGACGGGGCCGGCCGGAAGGCTCTCTGCGCCGATTTATGCGGGATACTGGACAGCGCACCCGCTGGCTACGTTTGCGGCTCAATCCGCCGGCGAAAGTCAGCAGAAGGCTTCGGCTGCAGCTGATCTTCCGATGTCTTTCGAACTGGGCGGTAACTACCCCAACCCGTTTAACCCGACGACAGAGATTCAGTTCAGCCTAACGGAGTATAGCCAGGTCAAACTGGAAGTCTTCAATATCCTCGGGCAGCGAGTCGCCACACTGGTGGACCAACCGATGGACGCCGGCTACTATACCGTTGAATGGGATGCGAACGAATACGCCAGCGGTGTATACCTGTATCGCCTTACCGCCGAGGACTTCGTTGAAACGAAGAAGATGCTGCTGCTGAAATAGGCTCCTTCAAGGGGCACAGCTCAAAGGGCAGGCCGGCGCGGTCTGCCCTTTCTTATTCTGTCATGCCGCGCCGTGAGCAAACAGGCCGCGCGGCTCCGGCTGACTGATCAGTCCTGACCGTCGTCAGGAGCACGGGGCGTTTGACCGGTCGCGCATGGACAGTACATGTTAAGCCGGAGCTCCCCGGCCTAGAATATGGTTGACTTTATGATCCACGGTGGTTACATTCATATATCAAGCATAGCCCGTCATCGATCTGCTTTTATACCTGTGTCCTGACACCAGAATTGATGAGTTCACGCCCAGGGACCGCAAGGTCCTTCGCGCAGGGGAGGCGTGTCTGACGAACGGAAACATTTTTACTCAGCTGTTTCAGAGACTGTAAAAGCAAGGGGAGGTAAAGATGAAAAGCGTCCTCAGATCAGGCTATATCCTGGTGTTGTGGCTGATCGTGGGAATGATGCTGGTTATACCTGATGCCCTGGGCGATGGACCATGGTTCGCTGCAACGATCAATTATCGCGCGGGACGCGGTCCGAGCTCTGTTTTCGCGATTGATCTTGACGGTGACGGTGACAACGACCTGGCAGTAGCTAATATGGCGTCCGACAATGTGTCGATTCTATTCAATCTGAGTGATACCTACACGGCCATTGAAGATTACAAGCCCTTGGAACCGCCAGACGGTTTTGAACTAAGTCAGAACTATCCGAATCCGTTCAATCCGTCAACCGCGATCAAGTACGTTCTTCCACAGCGGAGCCATGTGACAATCGAGATATTTAACGTGCTGGGTCAGCGGGTCCGGACTCTGGTCGATCGGGAGCAGTCGGCCGGGGCACACGCGATAACCTGGGACGGAGGTCGTCGACCGGGGGACCGGTCTCCACCGGTGTGTACCTTTACCGTTTGCAGGCCGGAGAGCACGTGCAGACGGAGAAGATGCTGTTGTTGAAGTAGGGCGATTTACCCGAGATTATCGAAAGGGCAGGCCCGGTGGGTCTGCCCTTTCTCATTCTGTCCTGCCGGGCCGTGAGCAAACAGGCCGCGCGGCTCCGGCTGACTGATCAGTCCTGACCGTCGTCAGGAGTACGGGACTTTTGCCGAACGGCTACCGCCTTTTTGCCTCGCCTTCGTGAAAGAGCATGTCGGCGCTGAGCGGCCGTCTTTCAAGACCCGGTCCCTGCCACGAAACCTCCAGCAGTTGCCCTCCTTTGCGCTGAAACATGCGTACGGCAATCGGGTGCAGGCCCGCTTTCAACGCCACCTCGCCCGAGATCTCCCACTCGCCGTGGATGCCGTCGTTGTCGGCGATCAACGAGCCGTCGACAAACAGGGCGCTGCCGTCATCGGAATTGACGAAAAAGTCGTACAGGCCGTCGCGGGGTACCCGCACGTATCCGGTGAAGACCAACCCGTAATCCTCTTCTTGCGCAAACTCCGGGATGGCGACGGAATCCATCGTATCTTCCCGTTCCACCGTCAGTGCATCGAAATCCGGCAGTTCCGTCCATTCTCCTTCATAGTAGCTGCAATGCAACCCGGGCATGGGACTGCCCAGATCGGCTGCGGGTCGGGGAACCAGCCGCGTAAAGGTGGTACGCGTGACGTAGCTGTCATCCGCCCCCGGGAGGAATGCCCGCGCGTTCAGTTGCGTTGTTTCCTTAACCACGACCGGAACCGCATACTGTTGTGAACTGAGTGACGGTTCACTCCCGTCCACGGTATAGTATACTGTTGCTGCCGGTACGGGGGAGTGCAGGCGGACAACCATGCTGTCGGTGAAGGAATGGCGCTCGGCGGACACCCTGGCAAGGGTTGCATGCGCAACGTCATAGAGGGGCCGGGCGGGCCGCACGGGATCGCCGCCGGTGTTGGCCATCGTCGCCGCGAGCAACCTGATGCGCGGATTGCGTGGCAATGTCAGTGTGCGTGCGTTCTCCGGGACGTCAAGCTGGAACAGGTAAAGGTAAACGAACTGGTACACCTCGTTGTATCCGTCGGGGCCGTGTCGGTGTGTGCCCGCCCAGATAACCGGTTGCCTGAGGATATAGGCGGGGGCGATTCGGCCGGCTTCCTCCACGAACTCGCCCGCGATAAGTCGGCTGTTCCACTGGCCGAGCGGCTGCGCATAGTCCTGAATCCACAGCGTCGTATCATAATCGTCGAGCGTAAAGGTACCCCCGGCCGGGCCGTCAACGGCCGCCGCCACCAGGCAGAGCCGGTTGTACTTGCCGGCCGGCAGGTTGAGCGTCTGGCCGTCGCATGAAAGCACATTGCGCGACTGAGGCGTCCTCGTCCCCAGCACCAAAGGTACGCCGTTATGAACCAGCGTGTCCGGCAGAAGCTCTGCGGGAAGGGTGTGGCCGCTGCCGTCGAAATCGCCGTCCCCTCGGTCCTCGTCCGAACTGACACCATCCAGGTTGTACGGCAGGCTCACCGGCTCGCACACGGGCGCCTGCGCTACCGGGCGCTGATCGGCGAATCTCACCGCGAACGCCCTGGGGCGGTAAGGGGTCAGGGACGTGATCAGAGTCTCGTTATCGAATTCAGCCTGACCAATCGGCTTCTCCGTTCCGTCGATTTCGCGGGCCGCCGTCAGGGGAAAAGCAAAACGGACCCGCACCGTGTCGACGGGCGCACCGGTCAGTTCCCGCAGGCGGATCACGACCTCGTCGCTGTCTTCGGCGATCTTGACGGCGTTCACCATCACCGGCGGGTGGTTCTGCCCGCCAGTCTCCACCTGCACGAGCGAGAAGCTCTTTCCCAGAGAACCGTCGTGTCGGCCGGTCTGGAATGCCAGCAGGGGTTGATTGAGCCGGGCCGCCTGCCAGGCAACGCCGCCGTCACGCCAGTCGCCGCGATGCCCCTGAAGGGCATACAACATCCTGTGGCGTCCCAGGTCCTGCGACCGCTGGTCCTCAACCCACGACCAGTTCTCGTCTATGCCGGGCGTGTGGATCAACGTAAGCCGAAGTGTACCCTCGTCGGGATGATCCCATCCGTACTTGCAGTCGTTGAGGACGGCGACACCGTATGCACCTTCCGGCGGCGTCATATCGGCCCATTGATGTCCCGGCACTTCGTACAGTTCCGGCCGGTTGACGCCCCGCTGTACCGTTCCGAGACCGAGGTCGTAGGTGACAAGCTCGGATGGTGTCGCCGGTGTCACGGCCACCTTGAGCAGCGTTTCGCGCTCGTACCATTCGATATCGTTGTCGAACTCGACGCGGTCACCGGCAGTGGAGGCGGCCAGGCGGATTGTCGTGCGGAAGACGGACTGGCCCCGACGCCGCGTCACTTGTACAGCCGCACGCACCGGGCCCTCTTCCAGAACTCGTATCTGCGTATTTTCATCGGCGAGGACCTGCGGCTGGGCCATGATATCTTCATGCTGGATTTCCCAGGCCGGCCACTGTCGTGGCTTGTTGTACAGAAGCTCCAGTGTGACCGGGCGGCTGAGAAGTCCCCGTCTTTCGACCTTATCATAGATCGAGGCGACGTCGCCGTTGCCGTTGATTTCAACCGCGTAGCGTTCGTTTTCCAGCCCGGTCAGGCCGGCTTTTACTTCTGTCATCACCTGGCACGGCGACTGCGAGGGGCGCACGTCGTAGACGGCGTACCCGACCGGCGGAACATCGGCAAGAAACAGCAGGTGCAGACTGTCTTCGTACGTCGCGCTCACCTGGGAAGGCACCTCGGCGCCGTCCGGGCCGTAGACGCGCACCATATCGGGCGCCCCGTCGACGTAGACAACCGTTGCTTCGACAACGTCCCGACGGGCGACGGCCAGCGGGTTGTAGACCACGAGTGGAACGCCCCGGCCTCGCGTGTCAAGAGCGGCCGTGGCTGATTCAACGGCACCCGTCAGGATACCGGCGAACTTGTTCAGGCAGAGGATCTCGTCGTTCCAGGAATACTGGTAGGCTTCGGGGATGCTGGTTCCGGTGAGGTCGTCGTGGAACTGGTGCCAGAGGAACTGCACCCACGTTTGTCTCAGGGCCTCGCGGGGATAGCGCGGACCGCCCAGCGAGTGGGCGATGACGGAGGCACGCTCCGCCGCGTCCGCCAGCAGTTCGTTCTTGCGGTTGAAACGCTTCATGGCGGCCTGCGACGTATAGCAGCCGACGCCGTGTCGGGTCATGAGCAGTTCGCCCTTGTACCGGGGCAGGTGCACGTCCTGGACCGACGCGACAACGTCAACGATGTCATCGGACCCCACGGACGCCACCCGAATCGGTCCGTCACCGGCTGTCGATTTTTCAAGCCAGTAAACCGATGTTGAATCAGGCGCCCCGCCCGTGTCACCGGTTCCGAAATACATGTAGGCCGCGTACAGCCCCGAGGTCTTTCCCTGCCGCTCAACCGTCTCCATCCAGGTGCTGTCCCTGCTCAGGTCGCTCTCGATTTCAGTGCCGTAACTGCCGGGCTTCAGCGCGGCGATGACGGAGGACCCGTCCACGCCTTCCCACAGACCGATATCAAACGGCACGCCGACCGATGACCCCCAGGAGAGTTTTTGCGTGGAAAAGCTTTTCAGCCCGCAGTGGGCGGCGATTGAAGGGAGCGTGTAGCCGAAACCAAAACAATCCGGCAGCAGGATGTCCCGGCTG
Organism: Acidobacteriota bacterium; assembly: GCA_035529075.1. Taxonomy (NCBI): domain Bacteria; kingdom Pseudomonadati; phylum Acidobacteriota; species Acidobacteriota bacterium. The sequence continues at coordinate 56,038 of DATKXK010000005.1, forward strand.
GTCCTGCCGAACTCACGTTCAAAGAACCCGTTTCCGTACAGAGTGTGCCGGACGAGGGATTCAAAAGATGGAACATTGACGTCCGAGGCATCAACCCAGCTTCCGGCCACTCGCCACCGGCCGGCCGCGATGTACGGTTTCAGTCGTTCAAAGTCTTCAGGATAGTACTCTTTGAGCAGCATATACCGGTAGGCGCCCTCAAAACTGAAGGTGTAGTCGGGGAACCTTTCCATGAGGGCGAAATTGTCCCGAAAGGTTGCGGGAATGTATTTCGTGATCGTCTCTTTGACCGTCCACCGCCACTGGGTATCAAGATGTGACGTGGCTACCACGCACAGCGCGGGCCGTGTCTCCCCGGACACGCCGGATGGCGACTCGGTTATACTTGTGGCGGGGCAGCCCAGGACCAGGGCGGCAATCGCTGTCAGTACTCTGCACATGGTTCTCTCCTTCAGACTCGTGTCAGGCTTGTTTTTTTCGAGGCCCGGGAGGGCCTAACGATCTGAACCACTTCAGTCGGAAACCCTGTTGTTTCAGTCGATCCAGGAGGACCGCACCGAGGATGATGCATCCCAGCACCACCTTCTGCGTGTATGTCTCGACGTTGGTCAGGTTCATGCCGTTTTGCACCACGCCTATGACGAAGGCACCGATCAGGGTGCCGAATATGCGTCCCTCACCTCCCATGAGACTGGTTCCGCCGACAACAACGGCCGCGATTACATACAGCTCGTACGTCAGGCCGTAGGTCGGCGCCCCGCTTTTTAGCTGGGAGGCCATGATGACTCCACCCAGGCCGGCCAGCATGCCGCACACGGCGTACACGGAGAAGATGACCAGCCGGACCCGGATGCCGGCCAGTCGTGCCGCTTCGGGGTTTCCCCCGACCGCATAGATGTGCCGGCCGACGGCTGTCCGGGACATAATGACGTGGGCTATGATGTACAGGACAAACATGAGGATGACCGCGTACGGAACCTTGAGCAGCGGATCTGAACCCCGTCCCAGCCAGATGAAACCGTCGGGAAGGCGGTAGATGGGCTTACCCTGCGAAATGATGTACGCGACTCCGGCGGCCACTTGCATCATGGCAAGCGTGGCGATAAACGGGGGAATGCGAAAGCGGGTGATCATGAGGCCGCTGAATGCCCCCGTGGCTCCGCACACCACAATACCACCGAGAGAGGCCAGGAGCATGGCCGTGGCGGTTGCATCCGCCCCGCCGGTCTTGCCGACCAGCCAGGCCGTCAAGACGGCGGAAAGGGCGATCAGGCTGCCGACCGAAAGATCAATCCCGGCCGTGATAATGACCATCGTCATGCCGATGGCGATGATGGCGATAACGGTGATCTGGTTGGCCACGTTGCGCAGGTTGTCCGGCAGCAGGAAGGTCGGCCAGCGCCGTGCCGGTGGTGTGACCACGTCAACCTCCGAGAACTGAACAAGCTGCGCTTTGATCGCCTGCACCACCGGCGCATTCGTGTGGGTTGTAAATATCAGGTCGATCACAATCGCCGAATCGGCCATGGCCGCGAGTTTTGCCCGGACGGAAGCCGGGTCACCGGTGATGATCGAGGGGGGTGCGTATCCGTCACGCAGCAGCAGTTGCTGCAGCGAGAAGGCAAAGGCGCGGTCCTCGTCGGTCTCGCGGGCCACTATCAGCAGCCTGGCCGATGAAGGAACAACTCCTGTCACGTTCTCGAAAAGGGCCTCGGCGGCTCCGCTGCCACCCGGATGCTGCTCGCGAACGGTGAGTATGGAAAAGAGCAGGCACAGAAGCAGCAGAACACCCAGCATGCCGTACTCGGACATGACACGCGAGACCGCCGCTCGTGTCGGTTTCTTCATCGTTGTATGCACCTTCGAGTCATTCCGCCGGACGGTTTTCGGTGCGCCCAGCAACACCGTCGCCTGCCGGTAACCGCTCCATGCTGTTCCGGCGCGACAAATGTGACCTCATAACCGGAGAATGACACGTTACACCGCCAGGGCCATAATATCTTCCTGTGTTGCCTTCGCGACATCCTCTATTTCACCCGCGATTTCGCCGTCACGCATGACCAGGATTCTGTCGCTGATGCCCAGCACTTCGGGCAACTCGGACGAGATCACGATAATGGCCTTGCCTTGGGCCGCAAGCCGGCCGATCAGCAGGTACATTTCATATTTCGCCCCGACGTCAATGCCCCGCGTGGGTTCGTCGAACAGGATAACCTGCGAATTCGTTTCCAGCCATCGTGCGACCAGGAGCTTCTGCTGGTTGCCGCCGGACAGGAACGCCGCCAGCTGGCCGGGGCCTGCCAGGCGGATATTCAGATCCTGCACGCGTGCCCGAAACCGCGACAACTCTGTCGTGTGGTCAATGAACCCGAGACGCGACCATGAGGCCAGGTTCGGCAGCGCGAAATTATCTTTGGCCGAGGCCTTGAGAATAAGCCCCTGTGCCTTTCGATCTTCGGTCAGCAGACAGATGCCGTGCCTGATGGCATCCCGTGGGGAATTGATCTCGACGCGGTGACCATCGAGCAGGATATCGCCCCCTTCCTTTCGGTCAGCCCCGAAGATCAATCTTGCCACCTCGGTGCGTCCCGCACCCATCAGTCCGGCCAGTGCGAGAACTTCACCCTGCCTCACATAGAACGAAACCTCGTGTATTCGCCCGCCCGAGAGCCGCCGTACTTCCAGCCGGCGTTTCGCCGCCACGGCGCGAACCTTGGGGAATTCATCCTCTATGGGACGTCCGACCATGTGCTCGATGAGCTGATGTCGGCTGAGTTCGCCGGTGTTTCGAGTGATGATGGTCTCGCCGTCGCGCATCACCGTCACGCGGTCGGCAATGGCAAAAACTTCGTCCAGGCGGTGGGTGACGAAAATGATCCCGATACCCCGCGCGGCAAGGTCTCTCAGGATGGCAAAGAGGCGTTCAACCTCGCGCGGTGCCAGGGCCGCCGTGGGTTCGTCCATGACCAGTATCCTGGCCTCGGCCAGCAAGGCCCGCCCGATTTCCACCAACTGCTGTTGTGCGACGGTCAAATCCGTGACGAGCCGGTCCGGATCGATGTCTGCGCCCAGTCGACCGAAGACGGATTCCGTTTTGCCGCGCTCAAAGCCGGCATCGATAAGGCCTCGCCGGGTGCGCTCCCGGCCAAGGAACAGGTTGGCTCTTACGGGCAGGGACCCGACCAGGGTGAACTCCTGGTATATTGTGGCGATGCCCGCACGGAGGGCATCGACGGGCGAGTGAAAAGCCACCTGTCGGCCGAAGAGCCTGATCTGTCCCCGGTCGGCGCCGTGCACTCCCGTAAGGACTTTGATCAGAGTGCTCTTTCCGGCGCCGTTCTCGCCGACCAGCGCGTGGATTTCAGAGCCGAGCAGGTTAAATGAGGCGGACCTCAGCGCCTGAACCCCGGGAAAGGCTTTACGGATTCCGGTCATCTGAAGCACCGGCTGGACCCCGGGCTCCGGCCGTCGCTCGGTTGTCAGCGTCTCGCTCCCGTCGTCAGGACTCATGAGTATCTGTCTGGGTAAAGAGACCGCAGGGAATAAGGATGCTTGGTGCGACCTCACCACCGGAGATGTAGGTCCTGATCGCCTCTATGGTCTTCCGGCCGATCTGTTTGGGCATCTGGATAACGTCAGCATGGATTTTGCCGGCCTTGATGGCCTCACGTGCCTCCGGTACGGCATCGAATCCAACGATCATCACGCGGCCGGCTCTGCCGGCCTTTTCAACGGCCGCGAGAGCGCCGAGGGCGGAATCATCGTTGATACCGAAGATTCCTCCCAGGTCCGGGTGCGTTTGCAGCACGTCTTCCGCCGTCCGGAACGCCTGGTCCTTGACACCGTGTCCGGAGAGCTTGGCTACGATCCGGATATTCTCGTGGCGCGCGATTTCCTCTTCAAAGCCCCTGACTCGCTGGATTACCGATTCCACCTCGGGGTGATCGATGATGGCCACCTTGCCGGTTTCGCCCAGCGCTTCTGCCAGTGCCCGGGCAGCCAGACGTCCGCCGGCCACGTTGTCCGAAGCCACGTGCGAGACGATTTTCACACCCTCGGCAAGGCAAGCGATGTCGGCCGTGAACACCGGGATACCGGCGTCGTTGGCCGCCCTGACGGCCGTTCCGATCGACTTGGAGTCGCACGGGCAGACGATGATGGCGTTGACGTCGCGCACTATGAAGTCATGGACCTGGTCTTTCTGCTTGGCGACGTCAAACTCACCGGCCGTCACCAGCAGCTCGAACCCCGCGGCTTCGGCCGCTTCCCGCAATCCCGCCTCGAGATCCTGGTAAAACGGGTGCGTTCTTGTCAACAGGCTGACGCCTATGGTGACAGCGGCTTCCTGCCCCTCCGGTTGTGCCGAACCTTCCTTTTGTGATGCATCGTTCCCACAACCGGCGCCAAGCGCGGCAACGAGCAACGCAGCGATTCCCCAACGTATTTCCTTGCGAACGGTAACCTTACGCATATGTCTATTCCCTTACCAGCAAACCAGTTGCAACTACCGTAGCCTGACCTTCACGTTGGAAGCTAACCAAATTGAGCGGCCCTGGCAACTGCTTTCAGACTATAGGGGATCCCCTCAGCCGGAGATGCCTCCGGGTTGATTCTTGACCCTCGCCGCCATCCGGGTTATTCTTGTGCGACAACTTCGGGGACGGCCCTCTTTGACGCAACACCCGTTAACAAAGCCCCTGCCGCAGGGTACGGGGCATGCGAGTGCCATACTCCAGGACGCTTATGAACGATATCACTGAAGCTGCACGCCTGATCAAGGAGATGAACGAGTATTACGAGAAGCACGCACCGTGGCATGATGAGTGCATGGGGTACAAGTCGAATGCCGACATGGAGAAACTTCTGCACCCGGTGATCAAAACCCTGGAAAGTCACATTCGCGGCAAGGACGTCCTGGAAGTCGCGTGCGGGACCGGTAATTGGACACAGGTTCTGGCCCGGCGTGCGCGCTCCGTGCTGGCCGTTGACGTAAGCCCCGCAGCATTGTCAATTGCGCGAACCAAACTGTCTGCATACGAGAACGTCTCCCTGGCCGTAGCCGACGCGTATACTCTTGACGAAGTGGCCGGCACCTTCGATCTGGTCTTTGCAGCCGATTGGTGGTCGCATATTCCCAAAAGCATGATTCCTTCCCTTGTGGAGACGGTTACCGGGAAGCTGGGCCGTGGCTCGCGGGCGGTGTTTCTGGATATGTGCATGAGGGAACATTTCGAACACGAGCCGTGCTACTTTGACGCTGACGGCAACCGCGTGAGTCTCCGCAGGCTGGCTGACGGCTCAGAGTACCGGGTGGTGAAGAACTTCCCCTCAAGGGATGAGCTTTTGGAGGTCCTGAGACCATACGCAAGAAACGTGAGGTATGAGGAGTTTGTGTCGCTGAAAAGGTGGGCGGTTACGTTTGAGTCGCCCTGAGGTGAGTCAGTTCCGGGGAAGGCGATGGAGGTTTGTCTGGGAAACCTGAGAAAACACGGGGAGGCACCGTTTACGGTGGTCGTTATCCACGGTGGCCCGGGTGCGGCGGGGGAGATGGCTCCGGTGGCGCGCGAGCTTGCAGCCGAGCGGGGAGTTCTGGAACCGATGCAGACCGCAACCTCTCTTGAAGGGCAGGTTGAAGAGTTACGTGTAGTTCTGGAGCAAAACGGAGACCTTCCCGTCACTCTGATTGGTTTCTCCTGGGGCGCCTGGCTCAGTTTCATATTTGCCGCTAAGCATCCCGATTTCGTCAAGAAACTGATACTCGTTGGAAGCGGCCCCTATGAAGAAAAATATGCTTCAGGAATTCAAGACACCAGATTAGACCGTCTAACCGACAAGGAGAAGGCCGAGTTGGAGTCGGTTCTCAGGATTCTGGATAACCCGGCATCGGAAGACAGGACTGCGGCCTTCGCGCGGTTTGGAGCTCTGTTCTCAAAAGCAGATGCATACGCTCCGTTGGAGGATGAATCCGAGGCCATTGATTACCAGGTCGATGTTTTTCAGAGTGTGTGGCGGGATGCCGCGGAGTTGAGACGAAGCGGCAAGCTTTTGGCTCTCGGTAGACTTGTCAGGTGCCCGGTGGTGGCGATTCACGGTGCCTATGATCCGCATCCAGCCGAGGGAGTCGAGAAACCACTGTCGGCTATTCTCCCGAGCTTTGGATTTTTCCTGCTCAAGAACTGTGGGCACAGGCCCTGGATAGAACGTCAGGCGAGAAAACGGTTCTTCGATATTCTGAGGACGGAGATATGACCATCTGCCGGTCCGGTGGGCATTCAGGTCCGGACCTCCCGACCGGCCGTTTGTCGGGAGCAGACAGTTGGCGGGTCTTCAGGTTGAATAAACAATAGGCAGGAGCTTGGGACTCCTGCCCCGTAAAGACTGCGTTGACTGATCTCTTGGTTCTGTAATCCCAGTATCTTCCTTAGAAATTATAGGCAAAACTGACCAGTGGAATTCCCGGGAAGAAGAGGTCCTCGCCGCCCGGTGTAAAAAACCCTATATCGGCCGAGATGCTCTCACCGAAAAAGCGCACACCGTAGGAAATCAGCGGTTGATCGATCTCCGGGAAAACCCAGTTTTCACTGACGAGTGACAATCTCCGGGCAACCCTCAACTCACCTCCGATCAGGAAAGCCGGCTTCTCGGCGAAATCGTCGTCGACATATCCATCACCGAGACCGATAGTCACGCTCTTGTCGTCCGTGCCGATCGTGCATGTCCCGAACACAATACCGGCGACTTTGGGCTCCTCGACTAAATCCTGGTCGAATTGTGGGATCCTGAGAATGAGGGCGCTGCCTGCAATCGACACCAATTCGGTGACCGAGATACCGACCTTGGGAAGCAGATACCAGAGTTGTTTGTCAAAGTCGACCCCGGGGAACAGCGAACACCCCCCGCCGATGGTGATGTTGTCTGTCAGCCCATAAGCCGCGCTGGGAAAGAACAGAAGCAGATCAGAGATGTATCCTTGCCCGGCTTCCAGCGTACGTCCGGTCGGCGCAATGTATAACCTGGTCCGATTAGGATTCGGGAACCAGTACTTGCCGCCCTTTATGGACGAACTGGCCACTTCCCGTATGTCCTCGATCTGGTTAATAGCGATGGTCACCTCGCCCACCTGCGAGGAGAAGCTGATGCTGTCGGCTCTAATCTCCGTTATCCTGCCGGTGAGCATTGAGCCGTCGCGCAGGGTTATCATCTGGACTTTGTCGGCATCCGGTACACGTAACTTGTCCGGTGAGACTGTAGCGAAGAGCGACTGGCCAAGGACCGCCGTCATGCAGATGACGAGGAGAGAGACTGCCAGCAACCGAGTGGATTTCCGCGAAGTGCGCGTCATTGTACGTCCTCCTTCAACAAAGATTGAATGCGCCCAAGTTGTGTTACAGGACTTGATTAGTGCGCTTGCCTTTCAATTCCCTCATGTCAGAACGTGAACTCCCGCGTAGCTGAGTCCACGGGTTAACACGGTCGATTATATCCTTTTTGGGGTCGATTGGCAAGGATAATGCGCAGGACCCGGAAGTGCCCGCATCCGTGCTCGAGGGGTGCGGGGGAGACCGCGCCTGCGGCCGGAGTTGCCGTCGCGCGTGCCTTTCGGGGCCGGACGAAGACTATGATTACCCATGTTCTAAGGTTCTCGATGGCATCTTGCAGGTCGCCGCCACGTTCGACCGGACCTTCATTCGCATGAACAATTCAAATTGACTCTTTACGCCGCTGACGGTTATGATGCGTCATCGGCCATGAATGATGAAGATGACAGAGGACAGCCCTTCGGATACAGACGACTCCTGGGTCTGGTCGGCGGGCTGGTCGCAGCGCTGATCTTTCTCTTTGTCGATCTTGATCCCGCCAACCCCCTGGTCAGCCGCACGGCGGCCGTGGCGGCCCTGATGGCGATATGGTGGATCACGGAAGCGATCCCGATCCCGGCCACGGCGCTCCTGCCGGTGGCGCTTTTCCCCCTGCTGGGCGTCATGCCGGGCCGCGAGGTGGCGGGCACGTATTTCAACAATATCATTTTCCTGTTCATTGGCGGATTCATAATGGCGCTGGCGATGCAGCGCTGGGAACTGCATCGCCGCATTGCCTTGCGCGTTATCCTGCTGATCGGCGGGGGCCCGAAGAAGATCATTCTCGGGTTCATGCTCGCCACGGCATTTCTCTCGATGTGGATTTCGAACACCGCCACCACCATGATGATGGTCCCGATCGCGCTGGCCGTAACGCTCAAATTCGATGAATCATCCGACAGGTCGACGGGCAAGTTCGCGACCGGTCTGCTGATCGCCGTCGCCTACGCGGCCTCTGTCGGCGGCCTGGCGACCCTCATCGGTACCCCTCCCAACGCCGCTTTCGTTCAGATTTTCGCAATCAGCTTTCCGGGCGCTCCTGAAATAGGTTTTGCCCGCTGGTTTGTTTTCGGCCTGCCGTGCAGCCTGGTTATGTTGTCTTTCACCTGGCTGGTCGTGACAACCATGTTCGTGCCGCGCGGCCTGTCGAAAATCGGCGAGCGCGCCGCGTTCCGCCAGGAGTACCGACGTCTCGGTCGAATGAGTTATGAAGAGAAACTGGTGCTGATTCTCTTTACGCTCATGGCGCTGGCCTGGCTGAGCCGAAACGACCTCACTATCGGCGCCTTCACTCTGCCCGGCTGGTCATCGCTGATGCCGGTACCGTCGTTTATCGATGACGGCACTATCGCCATCGCCGTATCGCTGCTGCTGTTCGTCATTCCGTCGCGTTCCCGACCGGGCGAGCGGCTGATCGACTGGGCGACGGCATCGCGCCTGCACTGGGGCATAGTGCTGCTGTTCGGGGGGGGCTTTGCCCTGGCCGGAGGCTTCAAGGAGTCGGGACTTTCGCAGTGGCTCGCGGGGCAACTGACCGGGCTGGAGTCGGTCCCGCCGGTGGTAATGGTCGGATCGATCTGCGGCATGCTGACCTTCTTGACCGAACTGACGTCTAATACAGCCACAACTCAGATGATCCTGCCACTGCTGGCGTCGCTGGCTCTCGCGATCCATGTCAATCCGCTTCTGCTGATGATCCCGGCTACGTTGTCGGCCTCGTGCGCCTTCATGCTGCCGGTGGCGACACCGCCGAACGCCATTGTGTTCGGCAGCGGCCGCGTTCGGATGGTCGACATGGTACGGGTCGGCCTCATCATGAATCTGATCGGCATTGTTCTGCTGACAACACTTATCTACGTGCTCGGCCTGTTCGTATTCAGCATCGATCTGTCGACCATGCCTGTCTGGGCCGGGGGATAGAACGATGACGGTTGCGCGCCGGGGCTGCACGCGAGAGGACGTCCGCCAACCAACCCGGCATAGTCCTTGACAATCGCAGGCGCCGGCGTTATTCTTGTGTTGTAATACGGGGGTTTGACTTCTTCGACATGACACCCGAGAACTGAGAAGCCCCTCGCATGCGACGGGCTACAGGGCCCTATCTCATGTCGGGGCATGTGTCCATGACTAAACTGTCGCTGTCTATCGCAGCGTTTGCGATTCTGCTGGCCGTTCAGGATCTGCCGGCGGAGGACAATAGTATTGAGCTGAAGCATTACCGGGTGCTTCTGACCGACGGTTCCAGGACTGAAGGTCGCCGTGGCCTATTGACTTCTGATGGATTCGAGGGGGTGTCACTAAGAGGCTCACACATATCGATTCCCGGAGATGAGATCTGGAAGCTCCAGCGTCCGGGCGGCACCGAAGCGCGTAAAGGGGCTATGCTCGGGGGGGCGCTCGGTGTATTTACCGCCTTCGTTGTGTATCTAAAAACCAGTGCGGACGATACGGAAGGTCTGTTCGGGGAAAGCAACCGCCATATGATTGTACCGCTCTTTGGCGGTTGCACAGCGGTCGGAGCTTTGATTGGAGTTGCGTTTGGCTCAGCCGTGACGGCCTGGGAGAACGTACCTCTGGAACCGGTCTTTGGTTCTCGCCCGGGGTTCGGGGGCAACATCCCGCCCGGCACAGGCTCTGTGGACGTGGAAAAGCAGCCGAGGCATCGAGGGGCTGCGTTCTTGTCCTTTACCGGGGGCAGTTTCCGCCTTTCGTATCCGCGAATTGAATTACTTGGTGTCGGCTACGATTATAAGGATGTTTACGGAAGCAGGGATGGGTTGTCCTATGGAGGAGAAGCCGGCATTGGCGTGGCAGATATCGGGCTCTTTCTGTGCGTTAAGTATAGAACGTGGAAGAAAAGCGGTACGCCGGTAGAAATCGGCCTTATCGATTTTGACGGGACGGCAGTCTGGAAACAGAGTTTTCTTCATATAGGCTTGCGGCATTTCCTGGTAGATTCGACGAAGCGGAGCAGGGTTTTGGTTCCCTTCGTCGGAGGGGGGATAATCCACACTGATGCAGAGGAGACAATACGCGGGCAGGTCGATTATCAGGGCGAACAGGAATACATGGACTTGACCGTACAAGCAGACGGGACTGGTTGGTACATAGAAGGCGGGGCAGACTTGTTCGTTCTACGAATCGTATCAATCAGAGCAGTAGTGGAGTATTCCAAACTGGCTATGGGTTTTGCAGCAGAGGGTTCCCGGTATCACATCGACGGTGGTGGCGGTGTTTACGCCGGTGTATCAGTCAGCTGGTTCTTCGGTAGGTCGATGAAATCGCCTTAGATCGGCAGCTTCACGCTGCGTCTTAGCCCGCGCTGCGCTCAGGTTCGATCATCGATGCTTCTAGTGTATAGGGAATGTACGTGCATACGGGTGTCGTTTGTCGATACACAACACAAAACCTCCCCCCACGGTCGGACCATGAGGGGAGGTTTGTCATATGCGTTAGTTACTACTTGAAGCGGACTTCGTTCGATTTCTGCACTACAGGCAGATTGTTCGAGGTTATAACCTCAATCGAAGCCGCGCCGCCGCCGGTCGGCGTGCGACCCTGAAGGGCACGAACGCGGTACCGCAACTCGATCGTCTGCGACGGATCGACCCGCTCCAGGGTTACGTTCAACGTTTGAGCGCTGACGTCGGCCGTGATGGCCCTGCCGTCGATGGTGGCGCTGTTGCCGATGTACTCAACGCCGTCGGGCAGAACGTCGGTCAGGACGGCGTTCTCGGCGGCGATGGTTCCGACGTTCTCGACCGTCAGGACGATCTCCCATGAGTCATCCAGACCGATCTCCATCGGAGTGGGCGGCGGCTCAAAGAGGGTGTCGAACTTCACCGGATCGAGAGCCAGCGAGGTTGAGCTTTCCCACTTGTCCGCCCCAAGGACGGCCGGATCGATGAAGCCGGCGACCCTGGCCTTGATGATTACCTCGGTGCGGCGGTTGCGTTGCCAGGCCTTCTCGGTGTGGCCGGTGTCAATCGGACGAGTGGCCGCGAAACTCTCGTAGGCCAGCCGGTCACGGTCGACGCCACGGTTTTCCACGAGCCAGTCAACGACCGCCCTGGCACGAGCCTCGCCAAGCTCCCAGTTGGAGGGGAACCGCTTGGTGTGAATCCGGCGATAGTCGCAGTGACCCTCGACCTTGATGTCGGCATCGGCGTATTTCTGAATCGAATCCGCCACCGCCTCCAGTTGCGAGATAGCCGGCGGCTGGAGAAACGCTTTGGCGGTTATGAACAGCGCCGGGGTCAGGGTGACCTGGATGTCCTGCGGAGGAGCGAGCTGCAACGGCCCCACCGCTACCTCGATGGGCTCGGAAAACACCGGCCTGGCCGGCTCTCCGGCCCGCGCCAGGTCGCCTTCGAGATACACCTTGTTGGTCAGGAACCGCCGGACGCCGGGTGACAGGTCCCTGAGCGAATAGTACGCCGACTTCTGCAGCCGTTCCTGCGCCGCGCTCACCTCGTAGACGAGCTGACTGCCGTCTCGTATGGGTACGAGCGACAATTTCTCGTCAAGCATGAGACGCGCGTCTGAAGGGAAGGAATCGACCACCCGAACCTGCGTCGGGTCGGCCAAACCGTTGGACTTGATGTCTATCTGGTAGTCGACCATCGCGCCCAGACTGTCGGTAATCTTCTCCGGGTTCAGCCTGGCCGTCTTGGTAACCTTGACCGTAGGAACGATCGAGGCCTTTTTCGTGATATCAAGGTGCGGGTACTCGGGGCAGATGCGGAAGATGACGTAGGATTCGCCCGTCTCGTGAACGTGAACGAAGACCGACGCCTGAGCACCCTCGGGAATGTAGTAGCCGTCAAGGTCTCTCTCGTCCAGAGCCACGACGCGTTCACCGGCCCTGACGGTGCTGAAGTAGAACATGCCCTCCTTGTTGACACGCGACTGCGAGCCGTCGTCGAGGTAAACGTCCGTGCCGACGGGAGCGTAATCCATATCGGCGATGCCGTCACCGTCGCAATCGACCATAACCTTGCCGCGTATGGCTCCGGTCAGGGTGTAGCTGAGGACGTAAATCTGAGCCACCGCCCGGTTGGAACGAACCAGGTTCGCGCCCTGGTAACCGTACGCCCTGGCGACGTTCTCGTTCACCCCGGGGTGGGCCGAGGCGCCGATGAGGGCCGTATACTCGACCGTGATAGTACCGCTTGGGGGCAGCTCGTCCAGCGGCCAGTCGTAGGGGTTGTCACCGGCCGGGTCGGATACGCTTGCGCTGTTGCGAAGTGACGTGCCGGCGGTGTAGAAGATGCCGCCCGGCATCGTGTCGATCACATGCACGTCCGTGAACAATTGGTTCGTGTAGTTCTCGACCGTGATCGTGAAGCGGACGAGGTCGCCGAACATCCCGCTCGGTTTGCTGACGGTCTTGGTAATCACGATGGGCACCAGGCTGACGGCCGTCACGACCCGGTTGCTCTGTTCGCCGCCCAGAGAGCTGTTGACCAGCGCGGTGTTGGGAATCTCCTGTCCGCCCGCGACGTCGGGATCGATCGTTACCTGGAAGCTCAGCGTTCTGGACTCGAACGGGCTGAAGTCGCCCAGGTCCCAGAACAGGCTGTCGGTGGCGGGATCCCAGACACCTCCGCCGGTAATGGAGCCGGGGACGTATGTCGTGGAATCGGGGATGGCGTCAAGAACAACCACGTCCTGTGCTATCGCGGGATTGTCATTGATAACGGTAATCGTATAAGTAAGCGGGTCACCCGGGGAAGCCAGCGTGGCGCTGACGTCTTTGCTGATTCCCATGGTACCGGTGGGTTCATCGACTACGGTCTCAACCCTGTTGCTGACCCACAACAGGGGGTAGGCGGCGGCCGCGCTCGGTTCATCGAAGCTTGCGACAGCCAGGTTCGAGACTACCGTCGGGAACTTTGTAAACGGCCCGTCAAGAATGACCTTGAAGGACAACTGCACTTCCTTACCTGAATCCGGAGCCGGGATGTTCCATCTGACCAGGTCCTCTCCGGGATCGTAGCTGCCTACCCCGATGATACTGCCGGGAACGTAGCCGGTCGAATCCGGTACGGTGTCAACGACCATGATTGGTCCCTCAATATCCCGGCTGTTGTTTCTTATCGTGAGCGTGTAGAGCAGCGTGTCGCCGCTGAAGGCGGTCGTCTTATCGACTTCCTTTGTTATCGATAATGAGGGCGAGACCTTTATAATCCCGGAGGTCATGTCCTGCCCGCAGGCATCGACAACCGTCAACTCCACCGTGTAGGTGCCGGTGTCCGTATAGACGTGCGTCGGATGCTGCGCGTCCGAGGTTCCGCCGTCGCCGAAGTCCCACGACCAGGAGTCGATGCCAAGCTCGCTCGTGGAAAGGTCGGTGAAGTCGACCGAGAGCGGGGCAGTGCCGCTGTTGCGTGAGGCGCTGAAAGCGGCGGACGGCCCGCCGTACACGGTGACATATTTCTCCTTGGTGACGCGGAGGGTGTCGTCGCCGTTGACGGCCGCAAGGGCAACGGTGTACTTCCCGGCCGCCTTGTATATATGCTGAACGTCTTGGCCGGAGCCGGCGTTGTCACCGCCGCTGTCGGGATCGCCGAAATCCCAGATCCACTCGCTGATCTCACACGGACCGCTGTAAGTCCCGGCAAAGTCGACGGTCAACTCGGCGCATCCCTGCAAGGGCTTGCCGGAAAAGTCCACCGAGCAGATATCATAGACGTAGATATACTCGACCTTCTCCTCGGTGTCCTCTCCGCACTCATCACTGACCGTCAGCGTGACTGTGTACCGACCAGCAGCCGTGTAGGTGTGCGAAGGGTCCTGCACGTCGGACGTGCCGCCGTCGCCGAAATCCCACGACCAGGTGTTGATCTTCAACTCGCTGGTGGAATGATCCTTGAAATCGACGGTCAGGGGAACAAGCCCGGACCTCGGATCACCGCTGAAGTCAGCCGTCGGGCCGCCAAAGACCGTTATATACTTGGTCTTCGTTTCGGTATCATCACCGCAGGCGTTGCTGACTTTGAGCGTCACGTCGTAGACACCCGCATCGTTATACGTGTGGGTGGGATGCCGGTCAGTCGAGGTCGTGCCGTCACCGAACTGCCATGACCAGGACTCGGCGTGTTGCGACAGGTCGGTGAACTTTACCGCCAGGGGAGCACAGCCCTCGGTAGGATCAGCCTTGAAATCAGCGGTAGGTTCGGGGAGCACGGTGATGTACTCAGTCTTTTTTTCGGTGTCATCACCGCAGATGTTGGTCACAGTCAGGGTAACGTCGTACGTGCCGGGAGCGGTGTAGGTATGGCTCGGATTCTGTTCGGTCGAGGAACCGCCGTCGCCGAAAGTCCATGCCCACGTATCGGGATAGGTCGACTGGTCTTCAAAGCTGACCTTGAAGGGGCTGCAGCCGGTTCGTGACTTGGTCGTAAAGTCGGCCGTGGGGGAGGTCTTGATCTCTACGTAGTGGCTCTTGGTCTCGGAGTCCTGGCCGCCGGGTCCGGTGACCGTAAGGGTGATGGTATACAGGCCCGGTGACATGTACCAGTGGGTTGGATTCTCCTCGACCGAGTAGTTGGCGGCGCCGCTGGCGGGATCACCGAAGTCCCATTGCCACTGGTAGATGTAGCCCTGCGAATAGTCGGTGAAGTGCACCTTGAGCGAATCGCAGCCTTTTCTTGGGCAGGCGCAGAAATCGGCCACCGGCGGCGGACATGCGGCTATGTCAGTGTCGGGGCTGAAAGTATGAAGCTCTCTGGCAAGGGGGCTGTCACATTCGCCGGAACAGCCGCTTTCGGCTCGTGCCGGCAAAGCCCAGAAAACCAGTACGCACGTTATCAGCAGGAGCGTTATGGCGACGCGCCCGCAATTGCTGTTATGATATGTTGTCATCACGGCACGCTCCTACATCTTTCCCGTAAAGCGAACGAAGACACCCTGACCGGTATAGTCCCGATCCGGGTGCAGATCGATATCGCTCTGGATTCGTTCATAGCCTACGGAAGCTCGATACCAGTGGTGGCTGTCATAGCCGACCTCCAGTTTCGCAAATGTCTTTTCGTCGTTAAGGGGATCGTTCAGCAGGATGCCCTTGATTGATGCCCTGGCAAAGAACCCGTTTACTATGGAGGCCGCGCCGCTGACAAGCACTATGTACGACGACGCCGTTACTTGCGCACCCGGCGGGTAGCTGTGCAACTGCCAGCGTCGTATCAGTCCCGCCGTAAACTCGTTGAAACGGTCCTTGTTCCAGTTGACCCGCAATCCGAGATCCCAGGTCTTGTCACGTGAATACTCGGGATAATGCCTGGCCGTCCTGCGGTATTCGCTCTCGCCGTTGAACGACAGGTGATGCGTGTGGAAATAGGTCACCTGCCCGAGAAGGAAGTCGTTGGTGACACGATAATCACCGGCACGCTGCAACTCGTACCGTCCGACCTTCCCGAGAGCCTTTACCTTCTTTAGCGGCAGGTATTCCAGGGCGAAGGTTTCGGCCCATTCCAACTGCTTCAGGCCGTCATCCTGCCAGAATGTGACATTGTTGCGGGGAACCGTGTAGCGTTTATACTCGTACGTGGTCAGCGTATTGACGTTGTCGTGAGGCCTGAACTGCACCGTGAGAAACGACACGTCCTGCCGCTCATCGTAGAGGTCCAGCGCTCGATCCTTGCGCAGAGAGAATCGCTGCGTGACGGCTATATTGGCCCGTTCACTCGGTTTGCTGGTGAGGGTCAGGGCCAGTTGGTTGGTGTTGGCGTCGTGGTCTCCGATCTGCAGTTCGTTTCGGAACAGGATCAGCTCATACGCGGCCTTGTAACCGAACTGCCCGAGCACGGAGACGTCCTCTAGACGCCCGCCCAGGTCAACAATGGCGCGATTCTGATAGTTGTCCTCGTGAACAGCGTTGGCCACGTCCTCGTTGTCTCGCCGCTCGAGCCGTAACCCGAATCCGAGTTCGGTCCGCAGGTCGTTGCGATATCCCAGCGTGTAGACCTTTTCATCGCGGAGGCCGTCGTACGGGTTGAACTGACCGTTGGCCTTGAGACCGCGCGTGTCGGCAAACCCGGCCGTGGCCCGCTGCCGTTCCGTCAGTTGGTAATCACCGCCGATCTGCAGCCACCGCTGGTTCTTGTTGGGGTCAAGGTCGGCATTGGTGAACGATCTGAACTGATCTTCGATCTTCCGAAAATCGGCGCGGAGTGTCAGATCGTCGATGACTTCCGTCCTGGCTCCGACGCGGAGCGCCATGAACTGATCGTCGACGCCGGGGTTCTCAGTGCCGGCGACCTCGAAGTAGCCGGTGGTATGATCTTCCACCTTGAAGGAACCGTCAGCGGCCAGCAGGTCCTCGGGTTCCTCGATTCCCGGCCCGATGGCCCCGTCATCGAGATTGCGATGCAGGTAGCTGCCGCTCACCTGGACGTCGTCATTCGGCGCGACCCTGGCGCGGCCGCCCATGATGTCGTCGTTGTCACTGCGCAGGTAATCGAACGTGATGACGACGTAGACGGGATCGGCCGAAGCGGTCTCGCTGGCGACCGGTTGATGAAGCAGGACCCGCCCGCGCAGGTAATCGACGTTATAGTCGATGTCGCGGACGAGAGTTCTCGAGGAGAGCACGGTCGTTTCGTCGAACCGATCGCGGACCTGGATCTTGACTTCTTCACTGCCTCGCGTGATCGGTGCACGGCTCAGATCGAAGGGTCCGCTGGTTCCGTTGGCGCGAATACCGATGGCTCCGCCTTCCCGGTACGACTTGCCTTCCAGCTTGCCGCCGACGGCTTCCAGGCCGACGCGGCCGGTGTGCAGGTCGGTGTAGACGCCGAATACGGATCGCTGATGCAGGGTGAATTGAGCACCCTTGAAGCTTGGACGAAGCGATCCGCCTTCGACGACGCCGTACTCGTCGTTTTCGAGGCGCATCAACAGCTCAAGGCGTGACGGTTCCTGAGGCTGAGTCAGGAGGCGCGTATCGAGATTTTCCAGTTCCCACTGGCGGTTGGGATCGTACACGCCGCGCCCGGTGAAGCGCCAGCCGTCCCAGAGCGGTTCCCTTGATTCAACCGACATCTTGAGGCGAAATATCGACGGATCGACGGTCTGATACTCATCTCCTATCCGGGAATCGACAATTACGGCGCCGTTGACCAGGAAATCTCGGGTCGCGTTGCCGTTGGCCAGCAGCGACAATCGGTAGTTCGTCGAGAAGTCGGTACTGAGGTTCGGATTGGAACTCTCAAACGCTTCCTTGTTGCCGCTGACGTCAAGAACCTGCATGGTTAACTCACCGAAACCAAGCAGGAATAGATCCTGACCGTTTTGAGGTGAATACCGCGAGCTTATTATCTTGCCGTCCGACGGCTGAGCCGCCAGAAAGATCAGAAGCACGGCGGTCATCCCCAGTTGAAAACACTTACTTGAGGAGGTCATAGACGTATGTCCTGCGCTTTAGAAGTGTGATTTGGACTGTGCTGTTTCCGTTCTGCCAGGCATAGCCTGACAAAAGAACGCTGCATGTATGAAAATACTGATCGTCAAAGGCCGAGATGCCGTTGCGAAAATATACTATATCTATCCTGAAATGTCAATGCTCTAATCCGTTATGAAGGCCCATCTGACCCGCTCCGGCCGCCCTTTGTATAAAAATCGTACAGCGCAGGGAAGGATCGAAGGTGATGCGCGCCAAGACGGGCATACCGCCGTGGATTCCACCCGAAAGAAGGACCGGGAACAACCAATTTGCGGGAAACGGATCGTAATAGGCGTATATACGTTGCGCGTCGCCGAACCAGGTCGGCTTTGGTTGATCTGCATACCCGGACGTCCCCGATTTACGTAGGTTGCCTTGACGTACACGGTCTGCAACCGGCCGCAACGGGTTCACGGGTTTCCACATAATACAAGGTCAGCGAACCGCCCCGTACGTTCGCGGTGATCTATGCTCATCAGCGACTTTGTCTTTGCCGTTCGGCGTCGAAAGCAGTATACTTGACACCCGGAAGCGACCTTACCGCGTGTAAGGCAAAACCGGGAAAGATATTTGCAGTAAGGATACAACCTAGGTGCGTGAAGGTTCAGCGGCTGGACGGTCCCTCGTTACCCGTCAGCCTGAATTCGCGCACGTTCGAGGAGGCAGGACATGACGCCACAGAACATCTATACCGATCTGAAGCATCGTATGAAGGAGATCGCCACTCTTGGGTCCACGGGCGGCGTTCTATACTGGGACCGGGAGGCTTACCTGCCCCGCGCGGCTGACGAACACCGGGCCGAACAACTTGCCCAGATCAGCCGAATGATGCACGAGTGGATGACGGACCCGAAGGTAGGGGAGTGGCTTGCCGCCGTCGAGGGTTCCACGCTGGTCAAGGATGCTCAGTCGGAGGCCGCGGTCAACGTCCGTGAATGGCGACGTATGTATGACCGAGAGACCAGGCTTCCGGGCGAATTCGTTCAGGATTTCGCGCGCACGACCTCCAGGGCCACCACGGTGTGGGCGGAGGCGCGCAGAAAGTCAGATTTCGAACTGTTCCGACTGCACCTCGAGAAAATAATCGACCTGTGTCGCAGGAAAGCCGACTTCATCGGCTACAGCACCGAGAGATACGATGCGCTCCTGGACGGATTCGAGCCGGGAGCGAAGGCGGCCGATGTCGAAACGGCTTTCAAGGGACTTCGCACCGACCTCGTCGAGTTGGTAGGTAAGATCTCGGACGCTGACAGGAAGCCGGACATCGGCATTCTGAAACGGCCGTATGACGTCGCCAGGCAGAAGGTTTTCGCCGAGTCCATGGCCGCGGCGTTGGGATATGACTTCGCGGCCGGTCGCGTCGATGAAGCGGTGCATCCGTCGTGCAATCCCCTCGGGCCACGCGATACGCGGATTCTCACCCGGTATTATCCGGAGGACGTCGCCGAGGGCATCACCGGTATCGTCCATGAAGCCGGTCATGCGCTGTACGACATGAGCCGGACTGACAAGGAGCATTGGGGGACGCCGTTAGATGAGACGGCGTCGCTCGGCATCCACGAGTCTCAGTCCCGGATGTGGGAGAACATCGTCGGCCGTTCGCGGGAGTTCTGGGAATACTTCTTCCCGCAGTTGCAGCGTTTGTTCCGCGACGAGACGGCGGGCGTTACGCTGGATGAGTTCTACGGTGCAATGAACTGGGTGTCCCCGTCGTATATTCGCGTAGAGGCCGACGAGGCGACCTACAATCTTCACATTATGCTCCGTTTCGAGCTGGAGCGGGCCATCATCGCCGGTGACGTCGAAGTATCAGACGTTCCCGGTGAGTGGAACAGCCGCTTCAAGAACTATCTCGGCATCGAGGTCGACAGGGATGCCAACGGGTGTCTTCAGGATATTCACTGGTCCCACGGGGCCTTCGGTTACTTCGCGACGTATGCGTTGGGGAACCTGTATGCGGCCCAGTTCTGGAGCCAGGCGCAGAAGGATCTGCCCGGGTTACCGGAGGATTTCTCGCAGGGTAAATACGCCCGGTTGCTCGGCTGGCTGCGCGAGAATGTCCACAGCCAGGGGTCCAGGTACCCCGCGGCTGACCTGTGCCGGCGCATTACCGGGGAACCGTTGTCTCACCGACCCCTGCTTGACTACCTGTACGCCAAGTACGCGGACATTTACGGTATCAGCAGGGGCTGAGGCTGAACCGGCCCGCGGAGCAATCCGGGAACCTCCCCGAGCATCCGCGTATTCAGCCACGGGGCAAGCGGCAACCCGAACGCGCACGGCTGCTCTATTCGGGCTGCGGTGCGCTGATATCCACGCCGAGCCTGTCAAAGAGAAACGCATACACGTCCACCCAGAGCGCAATATCTTCGCTCAGCGAACTGCCGATCCCGTGCCCGCGGCCGGAGGTCGCTCTCAGGAGAGCCAGACTGGTCGGGCTGGCCGCCTGCATTCTTGCCACCATCTTGCGCGAGTGGTAGGGGTAGACCCGGCCGTCGTTCTCATCGGCAGTGAAAAGAACGTCGGGGTAGCGCGTGTTGTCGACCACGTTGTGATACGGTGAATACGCGTACAGCGCCTTGAACTGCTCCAAAACCTTCACGGTCCCGTATTCAGTCACGTTAAACGCGCCGTTGGGGTCCAACTCCACTCGCAGCATATCAAGAACGCCCCTCTGGCAGACGACCGCCCGAAAGAGTTCCGGATGCTGCGTCATGGTGGCGGCGACCAGGAGTCCGCCGTTGCTTCCTCCCCTGATGGCCAGCCTGGACGGACTGGTGTAGCCGGCGTCGATCAGGTAGCGGGCGCAGGCGGCAAAATCATCGAAAACGTTCTGCTTGTTGACCAGGTTGCCGGCAAGGTGCCAGTCCTCCCCGAACTCACCTCCACCGCGCAGGTTGGCCACGACGTATACGCCTCCATGGTTCAGCCACAGACTGAGCTGGCGATCGTACCACGGTGACTGGCTGGAACCGTAGCCCCCATAGCCATACAGGATCGTCGGGTTCACCCCGTTGAGCGTCACGTCCTTGCGTAGCATGATGTTGATGGGGACACGCGTACCGTCTTTGGAGGTGACAAACTCACGCACGACTTCAATATCGCCAAAGTCGGCCGGCGAAGTAACAAAGAGCGCCGTCCGCACCAGTCTGTTCTCCGAAAGATCGTACGTATAGCAGGCGTCCGGTTCCACGTAACTCTGGTTTCTGAAAAGGACCTGGTTGCCGCCCAGGGAGACCATGTCTCTTACCGATGAAACCGGAAGAATCGGAATCACCTTCTGAAAAACGCCCGATCGGTCCAGCACGCGGATCTGCGACGGACCGCCCACTATGTCTCTGATGAATATGGCTTCGCCAGTGAGCAGGAAATCGCTGATGACGACGTCACTTTCCGCCACCACGGTTGTGGCCGCGGAAAGGTTCGTGTACCCGGCGGGCAAGCGAAGGATTTTCCCCCAGGGGGCATTCTTGTGTGACAACAAGTACAGGGAGTTGTCATGACCGAACTTTGCGTCCGGAATCATATCCGAATGTTCGGTGACCTGTTTCCATCGCCCGGCCGGGCCGCGCAGGTAGTGAGCGTACTCGCCGCCGTCGCCGTTGGCGACCCGGGCCAGCACGTAGGTGTTGTCCGGTGACGTCTCGAATTGTATCTCGGCGATGGCCGGGAATTCCCTGCCGATCTCGTACGTATCATCCTCGGTCGAAGTGCCGAGTTTGTGAAAATATACTTGCTGGTAGAAGCGGAGCTCTTCCGGGGGGCGCTCGCCCGGGCGTGGGTAACGGCTGTAATAGAAACCCGAACCATCGGCCAGCCACGCGACGTCACCTCCGGCGGTGGGGCCGTTGACGCGGGGGACGACGTCCGGCAGCGGCTTTCCCGTGGCGACTTCAAACACGTGGACGTCGCCGTCTTCCGTGCCTCCCCTGGAGAGAGATACGGCTACGAGTTTCGCATCGGGAGAGACGACATAGAAGTCGATGGAGGTCAGGCCGCTGGTATCCAGCGCGTTGGGATCCAGGACAAGCCGCTCTGAGGCAAGGTCATGCGGTGATTCCATCGTCACAAGCATCGGCTGGTCTTTGGCGGGGTCTTCCTTGAGTACAAACAGGTGACCTGCCCGATACTGAAACCAATAGTACTCCGGCGAGGCCTCGCGGTACAGTTGCTGCAACCGGCCGGCGATAGCTTCGCGGACCGGGATGTCGCCCAGGAAGCTGCGTGCATAACCGTCCTGTGCCTCGGTCCATTGCTTCACCTCCGGATCAGTACCGTCTTCCAGCCACCTGTAATTGTCGACGACCTGCACGCCGTGATAGGTGTCCGTAACGGGTCTGACGGCCGTGGTGGGAACGTCGGCGGGTCCGGCACCGCAGCCGGCCAGGGTCAGGCAGATTATCGGGATTGCCAGAAGGGAAAGCGACGTCGAAGTCGGTTTTTGGAGGCTACTCATGGTACTGGTTCCTTCATTTGAATGTCCGTGTCATCCCGTAGCGATGGGAGGCACCGTGCCGCGTAGTTTTCGATTCCAACATGCTCGTCACCAAAAGTACGCTTCCAGCCTCGGTTGCGCAATCGAAACCCGGGCCAATTGCACGTAAATGCCGAGGGCAGTGGTTGCGTTGCAGAATCGGCAGGGCAGGAACTTCTCGCGCTTCTGCCGCTTAGCGGAGCCATTTCGAGAAGGTGTCGGACTTGATACCTGTCTGAATCGCAAGTTTTTCGTCCAGGTTTGCCAGGAGTCCGGCCCAACCGTCGACCCCGATCCTCCGGGCCGAAAGCAGGATATACTCAGTCCCGTTCCCGTCGCGAAGCAGCTCGAAATCTCTGAGTGTCATTTCGGACGCCTCCGTGCCCTCCCGGACATCGAACAACCACGTAATAAAGACACGCCAGCCTGACCGATCATCGTAACCGCTGGTTCCCACTCCCCGGTAATCGGGAACGACCACGCTGAGCGGTATGAGCGCGCACCTGTCGGCATCCAGCCGGAGCGTGTCCGGAACCGCCCCCCGGTGATAGGCATACAGGAGGATCAACGACGATTCGACGACCCGTTCCCTGCCAAAGCAATAGCGAAGATGCTGCATCTGTTTGTATTCGCACACGACCGTGCAATCATCGTCCGCGATGGCAGCCAACTGCGAGGCCGCCGCATACGAGGGTCCCCGAGATCGAGTCTGGGGGAGCACTGAGTAAGCGATGTTGATCACGAAGGCGATAAGCAATGCCCCGGCCGTGGCCGCAAGCAGCACCCTGCGCAGCCATGACCGACCGACGTGGCCGGACAGGTCCTTCAGAGTCATGGAGGTCAGCATCAGCAGAGGCGGCAGCGTCATGACGAAAAACTCGCTCCTGCCGGGCAGCCACCACAGGAAGAAGAAGTAGTAGGACAGAAGCCAGGCTATCAGCGAAATCCGAAACCCCCGGTACGTGCGTACGCGCCAGACCCGGCCGACCGCATGTACCACCACTCCTGCAAGCAAAAGCCCGAAGACGGCAATCGCGGCGAGAACCGGCCATGAGGATCCGGGGGGAACATACACGACACTTCGCAACTGGCTTTTCAACAACAGAGCGACTCCGGCGGGGCTGAAATGGGCCGTTGTTCCCCACGCGGGATTGGGATGATCGGTATAGGCGAGGCAGAAACGGAAGAAGCCTTCGACCGTCGCCTGAGACGCGGCGCTTGTGTACGCCAGAACGTACACGATCAGGACGAGAACCCCTGACAGGCACAACACCGCTGTCGTTTTCCCGATCTTCCGCGTGGCGTCGCCGTTCAGCAGGGCCGCGGCAAGGGGGAGGGCGAAGATCACGTTTGATTGGTGGTAGAGCACGGCCAACGCATAGAGCACGGACAGTGACAGGAGCCTGGTGGCGGACCACCGTCGCCCGTATCCGCTCACGAGCAGAAGAGCGGCAAGAGACAGACAGGCCGTGGCGGGCACGTAGACCTCCGCCTGTGTCGAGCCGCTCCACACGCCGATGCTGGCAAAGAACACAATGGCAGCGGTTAGAGCACGAGCCCGGGAAGAAAGGATGACTCTGAGAGTATGATACAGTGCCACGATGGCCACGGCGGCCCAGAGAATGTTGTGCAACTGGCCGACAAAGACGGCGTCAAATGACAAGTTGAACTGCAGCGCCGTAAGGTAGAGGCCGCGTACCACCGGCGAGAAGAGAACGTGATGCGGGTGAAAAAGCGCTTTGCCGGTCCTGATCGCATAGGCATAGGACAGATAATCCCCCGACTGCTGGGCAGAACGAAAAACCAGGTACAGGGCGCAGGTCAGCAGGACAAGCAGGCTGCTGATGCACCAATCGCTTCTGGCGGAACTAAACCGTGGAATGAATCTCGTGAAACCCATGGTATGGCGGCCCGGCGTGGACGCCGGCATCCCCAAATGCTGCGGTCCGCAGTTTCGAACCCGGACCGTCGCCTATGTTTCTGGTTCTGCTGAACGTAATACCGGCTGTCAGGCGCCGCAACCGGTTTTGAGCGATATCCCGGGCCGGGCCGCGCTGATCGGCGGGGGACAAATCACAGGCCGCCTCTGCAATCGCTTCCGGCACAGGATCACGTTTCCGAGGTCTTTTGCGTTGCGCCCTGTCGATGAACCGCCACGGCGAAATGGGTGTCCGTATTCGTACGGTAGGTTTTCATGAGAGAATAGTTACACGAAATGGAGGCGGCGGTTTCAACATTGTCAGGGATTTCTGCGTCAGAGTATGGAAGAACTGATCCGGCGTGGACGGTATGGGCAACTTTTCGCCGACGTGTCCGTAAGGTAGAACGCGGCTTTGAACGGCGACCTGAGGTAGGACGTCGCCGTCAAGACCAGAACACTACATGAGGAAGCGGAAGTTATGACATCAAGATTAACGCACCGTCACTGGCTGCCGGCGTGTCTGTTGATGCTGGCGGTCTGCCATTTTCTGTCACGGCCGGCCATGGCCGGCGATACGTTTACGCCGGTGTACCACCCGACCCTGGACGTGTCAAAGGCAGCCGGTGAGATCAAGATCGACGGCAAGCTCGGCGATCCCGGCTGGCGCAACGCCGCCCGGGCGGCCAATTTCGCGGAACACCGCCCCGGCGACCAGACCGAACCCCCGGTTCAGACGGTGGCGTACATGACGTACGACGACGAGAACCTGTACGTCTCGTTCGTCTGCTATGATGATCCGAGGGCGGTCCGTGCGTCGTTGTCTGAAAGAGAACGAGTGGGCAACGACGATAATATCTGTCTGTGCCTGGACACGTACGGTGACGCGGCCTGGGCATATACGCTGAACGTCAATCCTTACGGCGTGCAGGCCGATGCGCTCTGGTCACCCGACAACGGGGAGGACGGTCGCTTCGACCTGGTCTGGGAATCGGCGGGCCTGATCACCGATTCCGGTTACCAGGTTGAGATGGCCGTGCCGTTTGCGTCTCTACGTTTTCCCAGCGTGGAGCAGCAGGTGTGGAGAGTTGATTTCTGGCGCAACCACCCCCGGGAAGCCAGCAGGGCATACTCGTGGGCGGCATATGATCGCAATGAGGCCTGCTGGCCGTGCAAGTGGGGGACGGTTACGGGGATCGAGGGGGTACAGGCCGGCAGAGGAGTAGAGATAATGCCGTCGGCGATCGGCTACCAGTACGGCGCCCTTAACGGCGACGGTATCCCGGCGAAACCGTATGAGTTTGCTGACGACGACGCCAAGGGAGAAATGTCGCTCGGAGGCAAGTACGCCGTTTCGTCCGACGTAACCGTTGAGGCGACCTATAACCCGGATTTCAGCCAGGTCGAAGCCGATGCCGGTCAGATAAGCGTCAACACCACTTTTGCCCTGTTCTACCCCGAGAGAAGGCCGTTTTTCCAGGAGGGCAGTGACCTGTTTAGAACCGTCTTCAACTCGTTCTATACGCGCACGGTCAATGATCCGCAGTTTGCGGCCAAGGTGACTGCGCGCACCGGTCGCAGCGGGCTGGGCTATCTGATCGCACGGGATGAGAACAGCCCGATTACACTGCCTTTCGAGGAACGGAGTGTCTACCTCCTGACCGGTCGGAGCACGACGAGCGTGTTTCGACTCCGTCAGACAATCGGCAGCGGTTCTCAACTGGGATTGATAGCCACGGACAGGCGATTTGACGGCGGCGGTTCCGGTTCGGTCATCAGCCACGACGGTCTGCTGCGTTTTACACCGAGTCTCAGTCTCTCGTATCAGGCGGTACTCGCCCACACGAAGGAGGCCAATGACTCTACCATTGTTCCCTCCTGGCTCAGAAGTACTGTGTTCTGGGACGATCACACGGCGGATTTCGACGGCGAGTCGTACTGGGGTCATGGCGGCGTCGGCGTGCTGAGGTGGCAAACGCGGACCTGGAATGCCGCCGTCAACTACTGGGAGGTAAGTCCCACTTACCGCGCCGATAACGGATACGACCCCAAGAATAACCGGCGCGACCTCACGGTTACTACCGGGTACAGGTATCGTCCGGAAAGTGACCTGTTCGACATGGTGAACCCCTGGGTTGACGCAGGCACCGTCTGGAACTGGAACGGGAGGAAGAAGGACGAGTTCGTCGCGCTGAACCTGTTTACTCAACTGAGAGTGGCTCAGGCCTCTTCTTTCACTCAATACATAAGGCGCGCCGAGAACCTGGGCGGCATTCAGTTTGACAACATCTGGAATGTTCATCAGGAGGGCAATGTCAGGCTCGGCGATCAGCTGGCCATTGGTTTGGATGGGGGCTACGGGCATACCATAGCGCGGAGATTCCGGAGGATGGGCAAGACAATCAACCTGGGCGTCCAGGCGGACATCAAGCCGTATGACCGGATCCTGGTTGAGCAGTGGGCGCAGTATGCTACCGCCGACGAGATGGATTCGGGCGTGGAACTTTATAGGCAGTTTATCTACCGCAACCGCTTCGGTTATCAATTACTGCGCCAGCTCTCGCTCCGGCTGGTTGTCGAGTACGAGAACTACAGGGAACTGGGGTCTGATAAAAGTGATCGCTGGAGCGTGGATCCGCTGCTGACCTACCGCATAAACCCGTTCTCAATCTTCTACATCGGGTCGACTTACAATTACGAGACGAGATCGGAAATGGATAGTTACGGAATCAGCACCGCGTCCAACAGGCTGACTTCAAGACAGTTCTTCATGAAGCTTCAGTACCTGTTCCAGATATAGCCGGGACCTGCTGCCGGGCGGCCGGTCGGAGACGCCGTCGACTCGGGCGGCGATCCGCGGTGCCACGGCAGAGATCAATATGCACAAAGGAGACTGAGATGCCTCAGTCTCCTTCGCAATCAAGCGGCTGCCGTAATCGACAGCAGTGGATGCGGATACTCTTTACCAGTTCCGACGGCGATTGCTGCCGTAACCACCGCCGCGACCGCCGCGGCTGCCTCCCTCGGTTCGTGGGCGCGCCTCATTGATGTTCAGCGTGCGTCCATTCAGTTCCTGGCCGTTCAGGCCGTTCATCGCAGCGGTAGCCGCGCTCTGGTCGGACATCTCAACGAAGGCGAACCCTCTTGACTCCCCGGTGTACTTGTCCTTGATAATGTTGACGCTCGAGATCTCTCCAAAGGCCTCAAACGCCTGGCGTAACTGCTCTTCTGTCGTGTCGAACGACAGGTTACCTACGTAGATGTTCATTCTACACTCCGGTTTTGTTTATCCCTACCTGGAACATCATCCCGCAGGGATCGCGTTCGTCGAGATAAACCTGTTAATGCGCACTATTGCGCGGCGGTCCCGAGATTCAGCTTTTTGGGGAGATTTGACAGGAATAACAAAGCCTCTACAAAAGCAAATACGGAAACCAATTGTGAACACTTAATATATCGGCCTAAACGGCAAAAGTCCACACTTCCTGTGAACCAATTTCCCCCCGGCCAAGTTCCGGCCTGCCTGCTTTTTCCGGCCCACCCGGCCGCTGCGCGCTGGTCCGGGATGGACCGGGCGGCCTGCCGATGGCGGGTTATAACGTTGCCCAGCAGTGAGTTATGGCGACCGCACCGTCTAGAAAAGGTTCGCCAGTTTAAGCTTCAAGTTCTTCTCCTGATCCTGCCGATCAACCACGAACGTATACCTGGTGCCCGGCTTCTCCATGAGCATCCGGCGGACAGCGATAAGGCCGTCAATGTACTCTGTATCGATCCCATTCACCGATTGCACGATATCCCCCTGGCGAAACCCGGCTTTGGCTGCCGGCGTCCCGTCCGCGACGAACAGGACCTCCACGGCGCCGCCCTCGCCGCCGGTGAGCTGCATGCCGGAGCGGTCTTCGGGGAATTCCTGATTGAACTTGTCCCCTTTTTCCAGAATCACCCGCTCGTTGGCGTAATCGCAGTAGATGACGAAGTTTCTGAAGAGCGTGTTACCGAGGATGCCTATCTGGTCTTGCGTGGAGACCGTGTCGGTGCCGCCATAGGAGAAGTTGACTATCGGGTTGTCCACCGTGAAGCCGGCCAGCTCGATGCTCTTGCACCTCACGTTCTTGGTTCCGAAGGCGTTCGCGGCGCCACGTCCGATAACCTCGACGCCCTTCATCTCCGTGAAACCGTTCCGAAGGGCGTAGGCTCCGTCAATAGATGTGATGGACGCCCCGAGATCAAACAGCCAGATGCCCGAGTGCATACCGTCCAAAGTGGCCTTGACCCTGAACAAGCCGTCTCTGACGTGCACGTCCAGCTCTTTACCGTCGCCGGCATAAACGAACGTTTCCGGGTCATAGAACGAAACCAGTTGGGAGGCGTAGTCTATCCCGGTCACGAATCGTGAAAGGAAATCGAAACCCAGAATACCGGCGACATCCATGCCGAGTGCGCGGGTAAGCTCGGTCAGGTCCACCACCGCGACGGTCTGCTCGTCGAACTCGACCCCCGGCAGGGAGAAGGGTGGCAGGGTGGTGAGTTTCAGGTCGACCGTCCCGCCGACCCCGCGGCCCTTGAGATCACCCTCCAACTGCAGCCCGAGTTCATCGGCAAAACGCTTGGTGACAACGGACACGGACGCACCGCTGTCAAGAATCCATAACCTCACTTTGCAGCCGACCGTGACCGGAACGTACAAGTGGTTTCCCACGAACTGAAAGGGAATATTCTCAGCGCTGTTACCGGTGGCAAACCGGTAGTCCTTGCCACCTTCCGCCGGCGGCTCAAAAAGTGACGGATCGATCCGGGGGTTCGAGACGTACTTCGTGATGGTGACTTCCTGAGCCTGCCCGGTCTGGTGCGCGATTTCCCTGGTCCAGAACGCCACCATCAGGCCGTCAATCTCGCGATAGTCTTTGTAGAACACGTCACGGCTGTTCGTGCCCTCAATCGCCACGCTCTTCTTTAGAAGCAGGTTCTCCGTGTCTATGTGGCTGGTGTAAACGTCTTTGCTGATGCTGTTAGTCACCTTGATAACGTAGCAGTCTTTGTCCTCAACCTTCTCGACGCCCTCGAACGTCACCGTAAACACGTCGGAACGCGGATCGGCGTGCTCGTACGCGGCCATCCGCCGCTGCACCTCCCTGCGCTTGACGGTGGCCTCATCGGGATTGGTAATTTTCTGGAGTTTGCCGTTTGAATCCAGCACCCATTGGTACTCTCCGGCGTCGCCCTGGATCTGGGTGAATATCCCCAGATCAACCTCGACCCGGGAGCGGTCCGGCAGCTGGGTCCACACTTTGAGTGTTCCCTCAAGGCCCGCCACGGATAAGGTACCTTCCATGTATTCAGTTTGTTCCGCCTTCAGGCGGTCGAGCCCTCCGTTGGCCTCGAAGTGACGGCCCAGAATCTCATACGGATCGGTAAGGTCGCCCTGTGCGAAGGCGGCCGTGCTGATCAGTGCCGCCAGCAGGCAGCCTGCAAGTACATGTCGCCGGTTTATCATCATGTTTCTCCTCTCGCTTCTCTGTATAGTTAACGAAGATCGTAGGCGCAGGTTGCGGTGTTCCTGTCCACCGGGAGCGTTGCTCCTGTCGTGCGGCCATGGCAGCGCAATTGCCGTGGAGACTTTCGCCGCCGTCGGTTACGGCCTTTCCCTGTGTGCTCAGCCCTGGCCGAGGCGCTCTCTGAGCCAGGCAACTTTTTCCGGCGGCCCGGCCAGCCTGCTGTGCCAGTCAGCGCCCAGGTGCTTCGAGGAGACGACACATCGGGCAGTGACAACGTCCTGGATGCTGTCGAACGCCTCATCAGCGCCGTACTGCCGTTCAAAGAAGATCGGGTAATTATAGCGGTCGGGCAGTTCGAGCGTTTCCTCGCGACTGACGCTGTGCAAAACGGCGCCTACAAGCGCGGTCTGGTGCAGGAAGATCCTCTTGTCGCGGGATTCCCGGCACATTTTGACCAGGGCCGGGTCCGTGTACAGCCGCTCGAAATCTGCGGGCCACCGGCGGAGAATCCCTCGCTCCGGCCTTACGACCAGTATCCCGGCCTGGAAGTAGGCCCGGATTTTCTGCTTGTCGGCGGGTGTCACCATGGCAAAGAGCATGTCGTCGCCAAGCGACAATACTTCGTAGATGCGACCCCAGAAATCGTCCGGGGGAGCCTCGAAAAGCGATCCCGACCGGTTGTGCATCACCGGCCGGTAGGCGAAGCTCACCGATTGAGCCAGGTCGAATTCCTTCGGTTCGGACAGTACGATCGTATCCTCATCCATCCAGACGAGGACCGCTGCTTGACCTGCCGCGTCAGTCTCTGCCCGGGCCGCCGCGTACACCTTGCCGGCATAGTAAAACCATCGGGCCTGCTCGGGCGTGTGGCTTGTGTGCACCTCGACGTCGAGGGATCGCAACTGATCGAACAATCCCGTATCCTCGAGGATCACATGGTCCGGGACGTACGACCAAACCGGCGAGCCACGAAAGCGGCCCCCGAACTGCCGAAGGCTCTCGGCAAGACGGTACACCTGACGTAATTCATCAATCGATTCGGCGTAGGTCCCAAAGACTATATTACCGGCCGCCATTTCAGATCACCCTTCATGTGAATCGGCCGCCCTTACGCAGCCCGGTCGGGGTTTCGGCGAGCGCGACACGCCGTATAGCCCGAATATAGGTTCTTCCGGGGACAAAACCATCTTGTTTTGCAGGATTGTCTTCTGTGTGTCATGCTGGCTGAGCCGAACCGGGACCGGCAATGGAAAAGCCCGCCATGAACGACGGGCCTTCCAGCAAACTGACCAATATGACAGATCCTGTGCCGATCGTATCTCCGGCCTTGAGTATCACGGGCCGTAATGAAGGACTGTCTGATTTGCACCCACCACGAACACGTCGCGATCGGAACTGCTCCAGACGGCGAAAAACCGCGGCTCATTCGTCAAGTCCTGGCTCCAACTCAGGCTTATAGCCCAGGCCGTGCCGTTGTAGTGAAGGATGGTGCCGTAATAACCTACCGCAAACAGGTCACTTGCCGAACTGCCCCAGACACCGTAAAGCGGGACCGGGACGAGAATCCCGCTGGTCATGGTAGACCAGGTCGTGCCGTTGTAGTGAATAATAGTGCCGAGATCACCCACCGCATACACATCGCTGGAGGAACTGCCCCAGATGGCGTAAAGCACGTTCCCGCCACTGTAACTGGTAGCCCAGGTCGTGCCGTTGTAATGTACAATTACGCCTTCTGCGCTTACCGCAAACACATCACTTCCGGAACTGCCCCAGATGCCCCTATAGTGTGCAGTCCCGGTGTTCATGATAACCCACTCCGTGCCGTCATAATGATGGATAATGCCCCCGTCGCCCACTGCAAACACGTCGCTTGAGGAACTGCCCCAGACGGCGTAAAGCGGCACCGTATTCGGGCTGATCATTTTAGACCAGGTCGTGCCGTTGTAGTGAATAATAGTGCCGTCTAAACCCACCGCAAACACATCACTTCCGGAACTGCCCCAGATGCCCCGAAGGGGTACGGTAGTCCCGCTGGTCATGTCAGTCCAGGCCGTACCGTTATAATGAGGTATACGGCCCTGGTCGCCCACTGCAAATACGTCGTTTGAGGCACTGCCCCAGATGGCGTGAAGCTGTGGGAGCGGCTCGCCGGTCAGGCTGATCATGTCGGCCCAGGCCTTACCATCGTAGTGAAAGATTGCGACACCGATACCCACGACAAACACGTCGCTGGAGGAGCTGCCCCAGATGGCGTGAAGTGGTGCATCGTTCGGGCTGGTCATGGTACCCCAGGTCGTGCCGTCGTAGCGAATAACGGTGCCGTTATCACCCACCGCAAACACATCGTTTGAGGAACCGCCCCAGATGCCCTTAAGGTTGTAGTCATTCGCGCTGGTCATGGTAGACCAGGTCGCGCCGTCATAATGAAGGATAGTGGGCCCGTCGCCCACTGCAAACACGTCGTTTGAGGAACTGCCCCAGATGCCCTTAAGGCTAAAGCTAGTCCCGCTGTTCATGGCAGCCCACTCCGTACCGTCGTAATGGAGAATCTCGCCCCCGTCGCCCACTGCAAATACGTCGTTTGAGGCACTGCCCCAGATGCCCTTAAGGTTATGGTCAGACTCGTTGATCGAGGTAGCCCAGGTCGCGCCGTTGTAATGTAGGATTGCGCCTTGATCACCCACCGCAAACACATCACTTCCGGAACTGCCCCAGATGCCCTTAAGGTCGTGGTTATTCGTGCTGGTCATGAAACCCCAGGTGGCACCGTCGTAATAAAGAATTGTGCCTCCGCCATCGCCCACCACAAACACGTCGTTTGAGGAACTGCCCCAGACACCGTGAAGCTGCGTCTGATTCCCGTCGTCCATCGGGCTCCACACCTTGCCGTCATAGTGAAGGATATTGCCACCCGCGGTGACGGCAAACACATCGCTTGAGGAACTGCCCCAGACGCCCTCAAACTGGTCACTGTAGCTCATCACGGACCATTTGGAGCTACCCACGGGCTTTGGTCCTGGTGGTTGGGTCGGCGACGACTCGTCATCGCCGCAGCCGAGGCCGCCCAGCACGAGCGCGGCCAGCACGAATCCGGCCAGAAGCCGGTGAACAACATTTCCTGACATTTTCAAATCCTCCTGTCTGCCAGAGTATTATTCTGCCTTAAGTATTTCTGTACGGAACGATGGTGTCGTGGACGGCCAACTTTCCTGTGATGCACGCTAATATATTGAGCCGTGGCCTCTTGTTCTGGCAAATATGCTCAGGACGATCGCTGCCGTCAAGTGAATTCCGTCAGGCTCGGGCTATCCGGCCGGGAAGCGGAATCCTGACATACACCGCCACCGACTGGGTGCAAACGGGGCAGAGTGTAAGGAATGTACTCCTGTGCCTGCTTTTTTATGGCTCGCTCTGCCGGCCGTTCCTGTCGCGCAGGTATCTGATCATCGGTTCCGCGACCAGCGGGACCACGTCGCGGATCATGTGCGGCATCAGGGTGTCCATCACGCGGGGCATGAGTTCCGGCATCTGCTCTGCCATGTAATCCGGCATAGGGATGCGGTCCGCTACGCGCTGCAGCATGACCGGCATGACTTTGGGCATCATCATAGGCAGCAGTCGTGGAAACAGCACCGGGAACATTGGTTTCATGAGCCGGAGAAGGCCCGGCACCCGGCCGGCCAGTTTCATGAAAGGCCCCATCCTAAACGGCATGGCATCAATCAGTTCCGGCCACATAGTGCCCATGAGATCAGCGAACCCGCGTGGCGTCATGAGCGCGATCATAGCTTCGAATACCGCCCATTGCCGCCGCACTTCCGGGTGCGGATCGGGAAGCTCGAACCCGAGCGCGTCGCACGCAAAGTGCGCCAGGTCCCTGACCTCGATGGGCATGCGGTTCTTCTCGGCCGACACCCTGAGCTGGAATTCGCAGCACGGGCAGAGAGCCAGGACGGTCGAGGCGCCGGCCTCCTGGGCCTCCTCGAGACGGATTCTGCCGACTTCGGCCGCGACCGGCGGCTCTTTGATAAGCGTCAGGACACTGCCGCAGCAGTGCGCCCGTTCACGGTTATGGCTCATCTCCACGAGTTTGACGTTCGGCACGGCCCTGACGATATCACGCGGCGGCTCGTACACGCCCGAGGCACGACCGATGTGGCACGAATCATGCCAGGCGACAGTTATCGGTTGATGATCGTTGTCCGGGAACGAAAACTCGCCGGTCTTCAGCCTGTCCGCCACCAGTTCGGTGTAGTGGGTAATCTTCAGATCGTAGGCAAGACCCAGCTTCCTTGCCCAGACGGGGTAGACGTGGCGCCACATCATGTCGCAGGCCGGACAGGACGCGACTACCGTGTCGGCTCCCGCCTGCCTGACGGCCTCGATGTTGTGGCGCATGGTGGCTTCAAAGACGTCCCACTTGCCGGCCACGAGCATCGGCGTGCCGCAACAGTTCTCCGTCTCGCCCAGGTAAGTGAAGTCGACTCCCGCCGCATCGAGCAACCGCACGGTGCCGATGCCGATATCTTTCTCCACGTAGCTGGCCGTGCAACCGGCGAAGTAGACAATCCCAGCCTGATGGTCCGGGCCGTGCCGCTTCCGGAGATCATCGGGAAACCAGTCGGTGCGGTTTTTCCGGTAAGCGGCCCAGATGTCGCCTTCCTTGCGAAGCGCGGCGGCCATCATCTCGAAGGGTGGAAAAGTCATTTTGTTTTCTTCGGCGATCAACTGGCCGCGCATTTTCATCCAGGAAGGCTCGATAGGCAGGGCGGCCGAGCAACGGAGGTCGCAGAGTTCGCAGGTAGTGCACGCGATGAAGGTGTCGGTCATGAACTGATCCCATTGTTCGCGGCCTTCCATGTACTCGCGTAACCAGAACCATTTTCCGCGAGGTGACTGGCTTTCCCAGCCTCGACCGTAGTACTGATCGCACTCGGCCACACAATAGCCGCATTGCGAACAACCGTACGCGTACCAGGCAATGTCCGCGGGGATGTTCCGTATCGGGCTTGTCGGTTGTTCTCCGACCTGGGTAATCACGTAGTTGCCAAGGGGCCTCATCAGAGGCTCGAAGAATTCAGCGACCTGCAGGGCCGCACCGACCAGGTGCCCGCCCAGCACTTTGCCGGGGTTCAGGATTTTCCTTGCGTCCGTCCGCGACTTGAACGCCCGCAGACGTTTGAGCCTCTCACGGCCCAGCACCTCGGGGGCCTTGCCGCCGAAGTACAGGCCGGTCGAGTAGGGACGCCCGCCGTGACGCTCGGCGATTTTCATGATCGTCATGACCAGGGTGAAAACGAAATTGTACTTAAACGAGCGTTGATCGCTGGGAATGAACCCGAGTATGACCACCTCCGGCTGCCCGTCGCGGCCCTCCCGAATGACGACACCCTCCTTGATGATCGGCTGGTCGACCTTTCGTTCAATCTCGGTCATGACGTCGCCGAGCGATGACAGGGGAATCACGAACTCCGACGGCACCAGGCTCGGTCCGAGTCGCTTGACGACCATGAGCTTGGACCGGTGGTTCCATTCGTGGTTGGCGATTCTGTCACTGAGTATCTCCGCCTCGCCCGGTGCCGGCATGGATCGAAGCTTCTCCCGCACCGACCGGCCCTCTCCGGCCCGGCAGGCCAGTGTCAGGATGTACGCCGCCGGCAAAAGGACGCGCTCTTCGACCGGATGACCGTTATGCTGCAGCAGCGGAGCCCGGTTCTTTAGTTCCGCCATGCGAGGGTTGATGAAGACCAGTGACCAGATCGGGAGTTTTTCAGCCGCTATGGACTGGATCAATCGTTGCAGACCGTGCGCGTCGGGGCAGCCGACGGCCATAACATCCAGTGCCTCCAGCGGCTGCACACGGAAGGTCAGTTGGCTTATGAGGCCGGTGACGCCCTCGGCGTCGGCAATGAGGTCAAGATCATCACCGGCGAATTGAGCAATCGTGCCGTCACCAAGGACGACG
Organism: Acidobacteriota bacterium; assembly: GCA_035529075.1. Classification (NCBI taxonomy): domain Bacteria; kingdom Pseudomonadati; phylum Acidobacteriota; species Acidobacteriota bacterium. The sequence continues at coordinate 91,692 of DATKXK010000005.1, forward strand.
CGCGCACTGAGAACGTTCTGCCGAAACCACCCGGCTTCATATGAACCGATACCGGCGCCACCCTGGGCGAGCCAGCCGCCGACGGTCGACCCCGGATAGCTGGTGGGATACAGGCGAAGGGTCAGGTTCTTCTTTGCCAGGGCGCGATCGATTTTTTCCCAGACGACCCCGGCCTCGACGGTGGCCGTCAGGTTTTCCGGATCAATGGCAATCACCCGGTCCAGGCGGTGAAAGTCGACCACGACTCCGTTACGGACCGGCAGGACGCCGCCGTATCCGGAGGAGGCTTTGCCACGCGGGGTTATCGCCACACCACGGCCGGCCGCCCACTGAACCAGCTCGAGAAGCTCCTGCTCCGACTCCGGCTGGACCACGCAGTCCGGCACGGTGTCGCCGACCAGCGGTCTTACCAGGCTGGGAATCGCGGCGATGTCATGGCTGTAAAGCTTCCTCTCCGTGCGTCTGAAAGCGGCCCGACTGCCGAATCGTCCGGTAAGCCAGGCACGGTCTTTTGTGGTCATACGGCTCACGATGTCTGTTCCTGCCTTCCTCGATTGCACGCCGTCGGGCTGTCCATGTCAGACAACATACGGAATTACCGGCGATAGTGTCAACTAACCATCCTCGAATCCCTGCCTGAAGAACACAATCACGGAAGATGACAGTCCCATCCGGATCAGGGATTCCGGCCTTGCGACGAAACAACTTTGGGCTTAGCTTCACGTATCCAGGAAGGAAACGGGAGAAGCCGGGAGGGTTACGATGAACAGGGCGACGACGATAAGGACACTCATCTCAGCCGTTGTAGCGCTCGGTATTACGACAGCAGGCGTTTGCGGGCAGGATTCGTCACTTCAGAGGATTGACCAGTATCTCGAGGAAAAGCAGCAGTCAGATGATTTTTCGGGCAACGTCCTGATCGCGAAGGGCGGGGAGGTCATGTATGTCAGGTCGTTCGGCCTGGCCGACAGAGACCATGGTGTTGCCAACAAACCGGAAACCAGGTTCAACGTCGGCTCCATAGGCAAACTGTTTACATCGATCGCCATACTCCAACTGGCCCAGGCCGGCAGCCTCGAACTGACTGATCCCATCGGCAAGTACCTGCCGGAGTTTCCCGAAGACAAGAAGGCAATCACCATCCACCAGCTCCTGCTGCACACGTCCGGTCTGTCCAGTTACATGACGAATTCCGATTATTCGGAAAGGAAACAGACGTATCGTTCGATAGACGACGTTCTGGTCCTGGTCAGAGACGAGGTTCTCCTGTTTGCGCCGGGGGAAGGGAATGAGTATTCCAATTCCGGTTACATCGTCCTCGGGGCGATCATCGAACGAGTGTCCGGCCGGGAGTATAGTGCGTACGTGCACGAAAACGTATGGCAGCCGGCGGGGATGTCGAATACGGGCCTGTATTACAGAGAAGATGTCGTCCCGAACAGAGCTACCGGCTACATCAGGGTCGATTCCGGTACCGTGATCAGCAACGTCTTTGAGGAACCGCCCGCGTTTTCGGACGGCGGGGCGTACAGCACGGTTGGGGACATGTTGAGGTTCGTCCTGGCGTTGCAGGACGATACGCTCCTGAACGAGGAATTCCGTAAACTCTGGCTTACGCCTCAAGTCGGTCCCATGACTTACGGGCCCGCAACCGCTTCTGCCGAGAGAAGTTTCAGCGGTAAAGCAGTCTGGGGCGGCATGGGCGGTGCGCCCGGAGTCAGTGCCGCTCTGCATCACGTAACAGGCGATGAGTATACGATCATTGTGCTGTCCAACCAGGACATGGTGGCTTTGAGAATGCCGATAGATATCGAAGCAATCCTGTATGGAAAACGATAGGCGGACATACTCACAGGTGCTCCATCATGAAGCAGACATATGACGGCGTCATCCGGACACTCAGGCGGGAAATCGCACGGCATGACAAGCCGGAGAACAGACTGGACTACCAGCGCTTCTTCAAGGAACCGCTGGACGAACCGACGGGTCTCAAGATCCCGGTTCTCAGGAAGATCTCCAGCCAGTGCTTCAAGGAACTGAAAGGCGCTCCGGCAAAGGACGTCCTGGCGTGTTGTGACGACCTGCTGGCCTCCGACGAACGGTACATGAGGTTCTTCGCGTTCGAGTGGGCTTTGAAGCTCAGAAACCAGTACAGGCCGCAGGATTTCACACGTTTTGAATCCTGGCTGAAACGATACGTGAATAACTGGGGGACGTGCGACCACTTTTGCTGCGGCCCAGTGGGGCACCTTGTGTTCCAGTTCCCGGAACTGGCCTCAAAGACGTATCGCTGGGCGCGGTCGCGGGACCGGTGGCGGCGTCGGGCCGCGGCGGTGAGCCTCATCGTGCCCGTGCGGAAGCGTCTGCTGCTGGACGAAGTTTTCCGGACTGCGGATGCGCTGCTGATCGACCGGGACGACATGGTGCAGAAGGGATACGGCTGGATGCTCAAGGAGGCCAGCAACGTCTTTCCGGACGAGATTTTCGCGTACGTGATGAAACACCGCAGCCGGATGCCGAGAACGGCGCTGCGGTACGCCATTGAGAAACTGCCGCCCGCGAAACGAAAACAGGCCATGAAGAAAGATTTCTAAGTTCTCGCCCGGTGGCTCTTCCGCGCGTGTATCAGGCGGCTTGACTGAATATATGAATGAATCCTGGTTCCGAATCGGCGATGAGTATTTGTATTTCAGGCATAATACTCTGCGTCCGAAGAGACGGTCCCTGTTATTCGTGCACGGGTTGGGCGATTCGACGCTGAGCTTTCAGGACGTCTTCAGAGACAAACGATTTGACGATTTCAATCTCGTTGTCCCGGATCTCATCGGTTACGGCAGGAGTTCGGGCGCCGGGAGCCTGCAGGGGTACAGCTATGATTCTCACGTGGCCCGGCTCTGGAAACTGATTGGCGAGACGGGCCTGAGTGAGCTGACCGTCATCGGTCACTCCATGGGGGGCGATCTGACCACTCTCCTGTGTGCATCGGACACGGACGGGATTATAAGGAAATACGTCAGCGTTGAGGGTGACCTGACCCAGCACGACCTGACTATCTCCCGGGCGGCGGTAAGCGCGGACAGGCGGGGGAAATTCAGAGACTGGTATGACGGGGATTTCCGGGAGAGAATGGTCTATGAGTCCCTTGGCCGTAATCGCTCAGGCCGGGTGTATTACGCGTCGCTGGCTTTCTGCCGCCCCGAGGCTTTTCTGGAGAACGCCCGGGAGCTTGTCAGGCGGAATACGTCGCTGCCGGGGAAATACAAGAGCGAGATCGGTGAAATCTACCGTTCTCTCGGCCTGCCCAGGGTCTTCTGCTACGGGACTGAGAGTCTCTCCCCCCGGACGCTCTCGTTCCTGAAGGAAAACGGTCTGGATGTCAGGGCTTTCGAGGGGGTAGGTCACTGCCCCATGACCGACAGCGCGGCCGAGTTCTACGAGTTCCTGCATCATTTCGTGACAGGCGGGGATTAGCAACAACTTGACCGGGGGGCTGCCAGGAAACAACGGGCAATCTGGCGGTTGAAAAACGTCTTTTTCGAACCGGTCCGTCGATTGCCGCACTCCAGGACAACCTTTTGGCCGCAGTTTCGTAGACAGTAAAGACCCGTTAGACTACTGAGATTCGTTATTGAATGCTGTATGCAGAGTCCCCCAACCTCGCCGCGAGAACTCCCGGATACAGATCAATGCACACAGGAGGCTATAGCATGCGACCGATTCTGATCGCAGTCTGTTGGCTGCTGTTTCTGTCGTCCGCCGCCGTTTCGGCCGACTGGCAGATTACAAGGCTGGACAACGACCTGAAAGTAATGATCCTGGAGAACCACCAGGTTCCCCAGGTGAACATCTCGACCACGATCCAGGTGGGTGCCAAGAACGAGCGGGATTATTTCGGCGGTGCCACGCATCTGCTGGAGCATCTCATTCTCTTTCGAGGTACCGAGGAAATGACCGGCGAAGAGGTCGGCGACGCAATGAAAAGGCACGGGGCCTATTTCAACGGTTATACGTCGTCGGACTGGACCAATTTCGTGATTTCTCTTCCCAGGGAGCACCTTGATTTCGCCCTGAATATCCACGCCGACATGCTCTTCCGGTCTGATTTCCCGGAGGCTGAGATAGACAAGGAACGTCAGGCCGTCCTCGAGGAGATAAACATATCCGAGGATAAACCTGTCAGCAAGGCGTATCGGTCGTCGCTGAAGGCGCTTTACGGTGACCACCCCTACGGCAAGAGCGTGCTGGGAACGAAGGAGAGAGTGCGCAACATCCCGCGTGACTCGGTTTACGCGTACTACAAGCGCTACTACGCTCCCAACAACATGACCATGGTCATTGTGGGCGACGTAGACGCCGAGCAGGCGCTCGAGCTGGTCCGGCAATACTTTGGCGGTTTCCCGAAAGGCTGGGCGACGCGAGACAACTACACCCCCCCGCCGGAGCGGGACAGGGTGACTGAAATCGAGATTACGAAGGACGTCAGCCAGGCATACCTGATGATGTCGACCATCGGCCCGATGGCGGACAGTCCTGATCAGTACTCCCTGGGCATCCTGGGCACGCTTCTGGGTAACGGCGAGTCCAGCAGACTGTGGAAAAGGCTCAAGGACGAGAAGGGCCTGGTCTATTCCATCGGTTTCTCGTTCTACACGTCCAAGTATGAAGGATCCATGTTTACTCTGGCCACGCTCGACCCGGCGAACATTGCCGCCGTTGAAACGGCCGTCAACGACGTGTTGGACGACGTTATAGCGAACGGTTTCACGCCCACCGAGTTGCGCAAGGCCAAGAACAAGATCAAGACCAGCCACTACGCTTCTCTGGAACGGGGGCTTGACCTTGCCGACAAGTACTCGGAGTACGATTCGTTCATCGGTTACCAGTTCGTGGAAAACTACCCTGACAACATCGAGAACGTCACGCTGGCCCAGTTAAACGCGGCGGCCCGCAAGTACCTCAACACCGACTCATACGTCAAGACTACGGTGGTGCCCAAATGAAAAAGGTAACGTGCTTTCGAGGGACTATTCTTCTGGTCACGGCGCTGGCCCTGTCCGGGTGCCAAGGTGGCGGCCGCCGGATCAGCGTCGGGCCGGACGGTTACGGAAAGGCACGGTTGCCGAACGGGCTTACCGTGCTGGTCAACCATGACGAGACGACGTCGCTGACAGCGGCACGGATTCTCATCGGCGGCGGGGTCCTGACCGAAACTTCCGATAACAACGGCATCACCAACCTGATGACGAAGATGCTGCTCAAGGGTAATGACAGTATGAGCGCCGCCGACATAACCGAGCGGCTCGAGTTTCTCGGGGCCAGCGTGTCCGCCAGTTGCTTCAGAGATTACAGCGCCATCTCGTTTACCTCACTTACCGAGAATTTCGACGAGGTGCTGGGGATTATAGCCCGGTCGGTCGCATCGCCGACCTTTCCGGAGGAAGAGCTGGTCAAGCTGAAGAAGGAGATCGAGGGAGATATCAAAGCGTCCGACGACAGCCAGGCGCAGGCATCAAGCAAGCTGTTCTGGAGGACCGCATACGGTGACCAGGGTTACGGCCTTCCCACCCTGGGAACCCTGGAGTCGATAACCGGGATTACGGCTGGCGACATACGGCAGCACTACCGGAAGTACGTAGGAGCCGAGAACGTGGTCTTTTCCGTGGCCACCGACCTGCCGGTTGAACGGCTCGGTGCCCTCATTCGCGACCGGTTTGAGGGACTGAGAGCGGGGGCAGATCGAATACCTGCCCCGGAATTAACGCTCGGGGCCGAGCAAACCGGCTTTGTCCCGTTTGATCGTAACCAGTCGTACATCTTCATGGGCGTGGTCCTGGATCATCTCGAGCCGATCGAGCTGCCCTATGTCATCCTGCTCAACGAGATAATGGGCAACAACGTTGGGTCGCGGCTGTGGTACCTGCGGCAGAAGGAGAAGCTGGCCTATGCGGTTTACACGCAATACACCGCCGACAGATACGGCGCCGTTTTTCGTGCGGCCATCGGCACCGACACCGCCAAAGTGCAGCAGGCCCTTAGTTCACTGGACCGCGAGTGGTTGAAACTCGTGGCGGACGGGGTTACTCCGGAGGAGCTGGCCGACGCCAAGGTCAACATGAAAAACAACCTGATCTACTCCATCGATCGCAAAAGCGTCAGGGCGAACACAATGGCGTACTACGAGTATGTCGGGTACAACCATCGGTTCGTGCTTGACCTGATCGGGATGGCTGACGGCGTCGCTCTTGATGACCTCAACGGCTTCGTCGGAGAGAGATTCACCGATGACAAGCGATTTGTCTCCGTAGTCGGGAAAAGGTAGCCGGAGACAAGTGCCGTTTTAGGCAGCCCCGGTCGGTTCCCGGAACCGCCCGGGGCTGCCCCGGGGCTTTTTCTTCAAAACACACGAGCCTGCCCGTGTTCCACGGGCTATATTACCGGCGGAGTTCAAATAAGGCCGGTCTTGCCTGCGGTGGGCGGCTGGCCGTAGCCGGGACCGAGTGCCTGCACGGTATGGCTTATCAGAAAGCGCTTCCGAATTACCTGAAGATTCTGGCCGGAGAAGTCGGGCCGAGGTTCAAATCCCTGGACCTCAGCGAACGCGTGACGGAAGCTTTCACGATTCTCAAGGATTGTGAGCTCTGCTCCCGACGGTGCCGGGTCGACCGCACGTCCGGCGAACTGGGGTACTGTGAGGCGGGCGACACTGCAGCCGTGTCGTCATGCTTTGATCACCTCGGGGAAGAGCCTTTCCTTGTCCCTTCGTTCACTATTTTCTTCAAATCCTGCACGTTTGCGTGCCTGTTCTGCCAGAATTGGGAGATATCGCAGGTCGGGCAAACCGGCGCGGATTACTATGTGACGGAGTCGGAACTGGCCGCGGCCATCGATGGGCACAGTTACTGCCGGAATGTGAACTTCGTCGGCGGCGAACCGACACCGTGGCTGCCATTCATTCTCAAGACTCTCCAGTACGTGAAGTCCGATATCCCGGTGGTGTGGAATTCCAATTTCTACATGTCCGGAAAATCCATGGAGTTGCTCCGGGGAGTTGTGGATGTCTACTTGTCTGATCTCAAGTACGGCAACGACCGCTGCGCCGCGAGACTGTCCGATGTGCCGGACTACTCCAGGGTGGTGCGGGAGAACCACCTGAAGGCCGGGCAGGATGCGGAACTGGTTATCCGTCACCTCGTGCTGCCCGGCCATGTGGACTGCTGCACCAGGCCGGTGCTGCAGTTCATTGCCGAGAACATGGGTGATCGGGTCGTTGTGAACCTGATGGACCAGTACCGGCCCTGTTACAAGGCTCACCAGGTTTCCGGTCTTGACCGGAGAATCACGGCCGAGGAGTTTGAAAGCTGCGTGGACCAAGCCACTCGCCTCGGCCTGAACTTCATAACGTAGAGTGTGGCCGTTGAGGCGGAGATGTGATCTTGGGTGTCGCCGAGACAGAATGTCAGTGCTGCGGTAAAGCCGGTGGCCTGATATCTGAATCTCTGGGTGTCTGCGTGGACTGTATCCGGGCACACTATGATCGGGCCGGGCCGTACGTCCGGGAGGCTCACCCGCGATCCCGGCGGGATTAAAAGCCGGGAAGATAAAGGCCGCACACTGGTATTCCAGGTGCCGACGACACGCGACAGAAAAGGAGAGCGGAGCTATGATCACGGCCAAAGCAGCTATGGTTTTAATCGTCATTCTGGTGGCCGGGTGCGCCGTGCCGGGCAGTGAAGGGGAAAAGGTCGATGCCCAGGGGGTAGCCGGAACCGTCTGGTTCCGGCCGGATTATGACCACAGCGACGTGTGGCTCGTCAATAATCCACCCGACACCACCCCGCGTCCGTTGCCCGAGACCAGCGTCTACTTGCTGAAATATCCCGGTACCGGCCCGAGCCGGGATGATATCCTGGCCGTCACTCTTACCGACAGCCTGGGGCGTTACGAACTCAGGACCTCCCCGGGGACTTATTATCTGGCAGTGGAGGCTCCCGTTGTCAATGCGCCGGTTCTCCGGCTTCCTCAAACGGACACTCTCAGGCCGGGTTTGCGAATCAACGATCTCAGAATCGTTGAAATTCTCCCCGGTAGAATTGCCGGGCAGAACTTTGAGATCGGCGAGATAGTCCCCCAGTAGACGGCGGCTCAGCCTGTTCCAACGGAACCAGTCCGGAATCTTATTGCGAACGACGGCCGCTCACCGCTATTATCCGAAAAACGGTTACATGAAGTTCAGGTGGTAATCCCATGAGGAAGTTCGCACAGAACATTACCTGGCTGTTGCTGCCGTTGTTTGCAGCCTCAGCCGGCTCCGTGTGTCATGCTCGCGACGGCGCTGGATTGGTTCACGCCGCCGCCGGGCCTGTCAGTTCCCCTGACTATTCGAGATCGGCAGATTCGCTCAATGACGGCCCCCATGTGTTCTGGCAGTCGGATACGTCGGCGATCGTGTTTTACCTCTGCAACGACGAGGTCACGCGCCAAACGTACCGGGTTTCCGATACGCTGCGGTTCTTCGGGTTCTGTCGGGATACCGCCGTTCAGTACGTGATACCTGCGGCGCCGGCCGTTCCCGGGCCGCACGTTTTTACCGGGGTTCCCAAGATCTTCGCCGTCTCCGACATAGAGGGTGATTACGAACACCTTGTTGACATCTTCACAAAGGGCGGCGTGATCGATGACAGTGGCCGCTGGGCCTGGGGACGCGGGCATCTCGTCGTGCTTGGTGACGTCTTTGACCGGGGTGACTACGTTACCGAGTGCCTCTGGCTGATTCGCAGGCTCGAAACGGAGGCCGGGCAGAGCGGCGGCGCCGTTCACTTCGTACTGGGCAATCACGAGTTGATGATCCTGCGGGGCGACGAGAGGTACGTTCGTGATAAGTACCTTGACGGGATTGTCCGGGCCACGAGGATCAAACACGAGGACCTTTACGGTCCGGACATGGAACTGGGAAGGTGGCTGCGCTCGAAGCACTCTGCCGTTAAAATCAACGACGTCGTTTTTGTCCACGGCGGGATTTCTCCGGCCGTGATCGAGCGTGGACTCAGCCTGGCTGATATCAACGAAACGGTTCGCTCCGGCCTTGACCTGCGCTCGTCGCAGGTGGCGTTCAATGATGCCGTCGGGTTCCTCTTCGGAGGCGAGGGTCCCCTGTGGTATCGCGGTTACCACTATGAGATGGAAGACTCATATCCAATGGCCTCCGAAAGCCAGATCGACAGCCTGTTGAGCTATTACGGCGCCCGGGCCGTGGTGGTCGGCCATACGCACGTCGACCAGGTGTCGGGGCTTCGTGGAAATCGGGTCATGGCGATTGACATTCCGGTCGATGAGTTAGGCACGTTGCAGGCGCTGCTGTGGGAAGGGGACCGGTTCTTTCGCGTAACCGGGACGGGAGAATTGCAGCCGCTGGACTGAGTGACGGGCCGGTCCGTTCAGTAGACGGCGTGGGAGGTTCTATGTTGCAGTGTGATCCTGCTCTTCTTGTCTGGCTGTCTTCGTCAATCCTTCTTCTGGCCGCCGCGGGTTCATCTTCGGGCAGCGCCCGGCGGCGCAAACGGGCGCGGGATCTCGGCATTGAAGTGGGAGAGCTGACACCAGGTGCGGCGAACGCAATTACCGACGTTCCGGGCGTCAGGGTCGGCCACAAGACGGTTGTCAGCGGGGCCGCTATCCGCACCGGCGTTACCGCCGTTCTGCCGCATGACGGTAACCTGTATCAGGAAAAGGTCCCCGCCGCCGTCTGCGTGGGCAACGGTTTCGGCAAGCTGGCCGGGTACACCCAGGTCGAGGAGCTGGGGAATATCGAAACGCCCATCCTGCTTACCAATACTATGAGCGTCGGCACCGTCGTTACCGCCGTGGTCAACTACACTCTCAGCCGGCCGGGCAACGAGGAGATCAGAAGTGTGAACGCCGTGGTGGGCGAGACAAACGACGTGTATCTCAATGACATTCGTTCGGCGCGTGTCACGGAGAGGGACGTCGTCGACGCCATCGAGGCTGCTCAGCCGGGTCCGGTCGGGGAAGGCAGTATCGGGGCCGGGACAGGCACCACGGCTTTCGGTTTCAAGAGCGGTATTGGGACCGCGTCAAGGCTCGTACCGGCGGCAGAGGGACGCCGCTACGTGCTGGGGGTACTTGCCCAGACAAACTTCGGCGGCCGGCTTGAGATCAACGGGGTACCGGTCGGACGTGAACTTGGTCGTCCCGGGCTGAGCGGCGATGCGGAGAAGGGGATCGACGGCTCCTGCATGCTGGTGGTTGCCACTGATGCGCCGCTGTGCAGCAGAAACCTCAAACGGATAGCCCGGCGGGCTTTCTGCGGCCTGGCCCGAACCGGATCGTACCTGGGCAACGGTTCCGGTGATTACGCCGTCTGCTTCTCCACGGCATATCGAATACCGAACAACACCAGGCAGCCGTATGCCCTGCCGCCGTTGCTTCCGAACGACGCCATGACGCCTTTCTTTCAGGCGGTCATAGAGGCAACCGAGGAATCGGTGTATAATTCCCTGTTTGCGGCAACCGCCGTAAAGGGATTCAAAGGGCGGGTAAGCGAACCCTTGCCCGTCGACGAAGTAGTGCGGATTTGCAGAAAATACCGTCGGCTCGGCTCGCCGGACGGGTCGTCCGAATAGCTGCCGCGGGGCGGCGTGCGGACCGCGGACTCACCGTTATTCGCTACAGGGGATGTTCCGGATGCGTGTCCGGCGGGTCCGAGTGCGCCACCCGCATCGGTTGCAATCGCCCGTAGGTGAGCGACCGCCAGAGCCATTCGGCGGGGCCGAAGCGGAACCGTTTCAGCCAGATCGGACTCAGCCAGAGTTGCACCAGCCACACGCCCAGGACGAACGCCCACAGGCCGAAACGGTCGATCCTTCCGAACAACCCAAGACCGTACCCGTAGAAGATGGTCGTGCAGATAAGGGTTTGTGCCAGGTAGTTGGTCAGGGCCGTCCGGCCGACCGCCGCCAGGCGCCAGGTCAGACCTTCAAGAAAACCGAACTGGCAGACCAGCATTATGACCCCCGTGTGCCCGAGAGCCACCAGAACGCTCCCGGTATAGCTGTAGTGATTGCCGCTCGTGAGTCGGTAGACAATGTCGAAACCGTGCGCGATGAGTGAGCCCGCACCGTAGCCGGACAGCGGCAGCCCGATTCCGTAACCCGTGATGATCATCAGCAGGTAGTACCGCGGCGACCGCATGCCGGACAGCACGCCCAGCTTCATCAGTCCCATTCCCAGCAGCATCAGGCCGGCCGTTCGCCAAAAAACCATGAAGACAAATCCCTGCGTCTGCATCATTAGCGTATGCGGTATGCGCCAGGCAAGCACCTGTGAGTAGCTGCCTCGGCGTGCGGCTGTCTCTTCGGCGAGCACGGCTGCCGGGGGCTCGAACATTGAGCGCATTTGCTCCCAGGCGTTCATCACCGCCCGTTGCTGGGCCGACAGGTCCTCGCCGCGTGCCTGCGCCTCCTGCGCCGCCACCGCGTTTTCTCGCAGCATTCCGTTGATCGTGCCCGCTCCCGTCCGGATCAGCATACCCAGGACCAGCAGAATGACTCCGAGTATGATCAGGAGCCGGGCCGACCGCCGCCGCAACGGATACAGCAGAAGGCCGCACAGCGCGTACGAGAAGAGGACGTCGCCGAACCAGAGCAGGTAGGCGTGGGCCAGGCCGATCAGCAGGAGCCACAGGATTCGGCGGTAGTAGATCCCGCACAGGGGTCTTCCCGACGCCTCGGCCCGACCGGACATGAGTATCAGGCCGCCTCCGAACAGCATGGAGAAGATGGCCATCATCTTTTCCAGGAAGAAGATCGTATCAACCTTCCAGGCGAACAGGTTAAGGCCGGTGAAGCCGCCCGCAACGGTGGGGTTGAATATGACGGAATTCGGTAAGGCGAACAGTTCGATGTTGATGACCAGGATGCCGAGCAGGGCGACTCCGCGAAGGACGTCGATCGCCGCGATACGCTCCGACGACGAGACGGGTCCGAGGCGGCTCATCCTCTCAGGCTCGACGGCGGGCCTGTCGTCTTCATGTCCCGTGCCAACCGGGCCAGCATCCGGCATTATTGGATCCCCGCGGTCGGCTCGCCAACCGTATCTACGGATGACTGCCCTGGTTCGAACTGATCGATGAGTTCGAAGTTGACGTCGTACACTTTGACAATCAATCTTTCACCGATCATCGATAATTTACAGAAATGGTATTTACTGACAAAAAGCTGGCTGCAGGGGTGTTGCCTGGCCTGTCCGCGAAGCGGCGCGCCCCCTCCGCCCGTCACAATGTAGTACCTTCCGCCGCAGAACGAGCGCTCGTAATCGTGATCGTGACCGGTGAACGCGATATCCACCCCGTACCGCTCAAACAACGGGACCAGTGTCTGGCGCAGCCCCAGCTCGTCCTCGACGTGCGTGCCGGTGCTGTATGGGGGATAGTGAAACACCGTGATGATGAACCTGATCGAGTCGGGAACGCCGGCCAGGTCGGCCTCGAGCCAGCGGTACTGCGGCGACGCCGCGTCGATGGCGACGCACGAGTTGAGAACGATGAAGTGAGTGTTGTTTCTCTCCACCGAGTACCATTGCTCGTTGTTCGGGAGGTCGAAGTTGTCGAAGTACAGTGGTGCCTGGTGCTCGTGATTTCCGAGTGCGGGGTAAAACTTGGCGACCGACACGAGATCGGACACGATACTGTTGAAGGTCACCCATTCAGCAGCGGAATTGCCGTCGTCGACCAGATCGCCGACGTGGAACACCGTGCTCGGATTAAGCGGCAGCATCAGGTTCACGATTTGCCGGTGTACGTCATCATTGGTCCGTGTGTCACCATATACGATTATACAGCGGACAAGTTTCACCGCTACGGTAAGCGAATCGGCCAGTGACCCGTCGCTCGCGATGACCACAAAACTCGTGTCCGTCGACCCGTCGAGAGGGGTGCCGAAAATACTGTCCGCGTCGGCGGCCAGCCAGGTCGGATAGTCCACAAATGATATCGTGATAACCGAGTCATCCGAATCAAATGCTACGCCCTGGTATCGGAAGTAGACTCCTCCGGCGGCCTCAACTGCGCCGGGCGAAAGGATTCGGGGTCGCCCCCCGGCCGCGATTACCGTCAGCGTCACGACAAGCGTGTCGGTGGCTGCGCCGTCGGAGACGATGACCACAAAACAGGTGTCAGTGGCGGTCTCACCGGGCGTGCCGCAGAGGCTGTCGGAGTCGGCGCTCAGCCATGACGGGTAGTTCTCGTACGTGATGATTGCGTCCGGGCCGTCGGGATCGGTAAATGCCGGCTCAAAACAGAACCTTTCGCTAACCACAGCAAGGACGAAGTCACCGGAAGTGATATGCGGCGGCGCATTGGTCGGCTCCATGGGAGTATCGGAGCAGGACACGGTCACGATCAGGAGAAAGGCGGTCAGGTACGGAAAGAAGCCCCTGCCGTCGTAGCGGGGTTCGATGGGTTCTTGTCGCTCGGCCATGCCTGTTCTCGCGGGTCATAATTCGCGGACCGGGTGACGTGCCTTCCCGGTCATCCCTACATTGTAGTATAGCCTGATCGTACCGTTTTATCAAGCTGTCCGCGGCCCGTCCGGTGGCGGGGCGATCGGCAGCGGAAGGCACGCTGCGACCGATAAGCAATCGCCCCCGCCGCACGTGCGACGGGAGCGATCATAATCCCCCCGGTACAGGTGCCGCTGAGTCGGTTTTACTTCAGCAGCACCATCTTCTTCGTCTGGACAAAATCTCCCGCCTCGAGCCGGTAAAGGTAGACGCCGCTGGCGACATGGCTCGCGTCCCACGCAACGGTGTGAACGCCCGCCTCGAGCCGTCCGTCGACAAGGGTCGCTACCTGCTGCCCGAGCGTGTTGTAGACCCGTAACCTGACCTCGCTCGCAACGGGAAGGCCGAACGAAACGTTGGTGGTCGGGTTGAACGGGTTGGGGTGGTTCTGTTCCAGCGCGAACGTCGTCGGCAGTTGCCGATCTTCGCCCGCGCCGGACGGGTGAAGGGTAAGGTCGTAATTGTTGGTGTCCACCACCACCACTTCCGTCAGTGTGAAATCACCCCTGACGCGGATGACCTCGTAACTGCCGGCCGGCACGCGACGTGACCCTTTGCGGTCAAAGAGGCCGACCGTGACCGTTTCCTCAGACCGCCACACTGCCATCGCTACCCCGTCCTCGATCAGGTTGACCGGCGCTGCATCGGAGTTCCCCACCAGTTCGAGCTGTAGGGCGCGCAGGTTATACGGCGTACTGAGCGAGACAGTGGTCACGCCGTCGTTGAAACTGAGACTGATCTCCACATCGGCCGCCAGCCGCTCGGCCGCCGGCTTCGGGTACATACCGCCGCAGTTGGCACATGGTTCAGGGCCGCTCGAGTACAGGTAATCGATCAGGTAACACAGATCGCTGACGTTGACCTTGGTGTCACAGTTGACGTCTCCGGAAATCCACGGCACGGGCGCCGGACCGCCGGAGTAAAGGTAGTCGTGCAGGTACTGCTCGTCCATCGAATCGACAAAACCGCTGTAGTCGACGTCGCCGCAGATGCCCTCGACGATGACCTCCTGGGTTTCGACGTTTTGACCCCACGGGTAGTGAGCCGTGCAAGTGATGTAGTATGTGCCCCAGTCAGTGTAAGCGTGTACGGGAGCTAACGAAGTATCGGCCGGAGTGCCATCTCCGAAATCCCACACCAGGAAGTCCCAGGGGTACGTGTCAAGGACTTGCCAGGTCACCGGATCAAGGTTCACATGTGCCGGGTAGTGTGTGCCATACTGATCTACGCATAGTATGTCCCCGTCCTTCATGAACACTAACGTGGCGTGCGGGCCGAGCCAGTGATCAGCATAAGCGCTGCAGATTGTTCCCGCGTTTGGCGTGCTGTCTGACAAATCGCCGTTGTCATCATCGGCCAGAAGGAGTGACCGCACCGCCTGTGCCGGTGTTGATATGTCATACGCACTCGAGTAGAAAACGAGGCTGTCGGTATAGCCGGAACCAAGTGCGGATCGAATCTGCCACCACGAGCCGGACTGCGTACCGCCCAGTTTGTGGTGGTCCGTTTGCACTCCGCACCAGTTCGGCACGTAGTAGCTATAGTCAAAAACAGGGGTAGTGTTCCGCAGATCAGAAGCGAAATAGTCGGCTTGCCCTTCGTTCCACCAGGTGGGTAGCGAGCCAAAACGCAAAAGGATGCTGTGATATGCGACCTGATGAGCCATCTCATGGTAGATGACATAGGTGTTGTACCCGCTGTAGGTGTCAATTCCTATTTCACCGGGAACAAAGTAGCCGGCCCAGCCACCGGTGAGATGTGCTTTTACGGCTACTCTTTCAAAGGCAAGGTCCTCTCCCAGCCAGTCGGCGTACCAGGTGTGCATCTTTTTGAGGTGGTAGGCTATGTTCAGGTCTTTATAGTACTCCGGGTGGTCCAGCAGAAGCTGCGTCTCAGTCCAGTCAAAATCGAGAGTAAAGGAAAGGCTATCCACTATGTTAAATGTATCGGAAACGGCAAACGGTCGGACAAAGTTACCACTGCCGTCGTCCACGAGCGTTAGGCACACGTCATTGCCCATAAAGTACTTGAAATAGTACTCGTCAACGCCGACTTTACTGGTATAGTGGTAGTAGCCTGTATCATTCGAGAACAACTCCCCCGTCTCCGTAAACGAGCCCCCCAGACTGCCGAGTGCCGCTAGAGGAGGTACGCCTGGTGTGCCTGGTTCGTATCCGACCCGATAGGAAGCGGCTGCAAAAGAACCGAACGTGAATGGATCAGACTCGTCCATTTCCTTCCACGCACCGGATATATGACCATCAATGTCACCGTTGAATCGCAGAAGTACATCCTGCTGCTTCACTATCTCGCCCGATCCTGCATCCACGTAGGCCAAATGTGCCCCGATCGGCTCACCCGTGTTGACCAGAAACCGGTATGTCAGATGTACTTTTCCGTCCGCGGCTTCGGTATAGGCAATGTCTTCAAACTGCACACGCTCCGGCCGGTATGAACGGAACTCGCTCTCAATTGCCTGTGTTGCTTGGTCTCTTGTCCACAGTATGTGAGGCTGCACAACGCTGAGGTCGAGCAACTCGACGGTTAGGAAGCTGAGCCTGCCCCGTGCATCAAGCACGCAGTGGATGCCGGCGTTTTCGCCGCAATATCCGTCCCTCGTCTGGGAAAAGTCTACCCGGGTCAGTTCCCCGAAACTGATAACGGTCGGCTCGTTGAGGTTCCAGCGTTCAAAGTCAATAAAGCTCGAGACCAGTGTTTGTACGGCGTTTCCTCTATCCGATGAATCACCTGTGAGTTCGATGGGCTTTCCGGTTGCCGTAAAGGAAATGTGCCGAGATGGATTTCTCTTGACGGTCCACCCGTCCAGGCCTCTCTCGAGCGCCTTCTCAAGCTCGCATTGAATTTCTCCACGGTACTCGGTTAGACCCGGTGAGATCAGCCCCATGGCCTCGGGCTCGCCGGTTGAAGCGGACTGGTCGGCCGGGTAATAGGCAGACACCTGAGCGCAAAGAAGACCCAGGACAATCAGCATTGCCAACAGTGTTCGATGTGTTTGTGACATAATGCCTCCCTTGGGCCTGCCGCCGCCGCATCATGAATGCCAGAAACAGCAAAGCCCGTGTGTACGCAGACCCTTCTTGTGTTACTTACCGCGCGGTAGTTAGCCACACTCTTTATTTGGCGGGAGCCGGTATTCTTACAGCACCCCTGAGAGGTAATTCCGTTTTGCGGCCCGTGATGATTGACAAACCTGTACGTTGAGCACTATTTTAGCGGCAGATGTCTCAGCCCGCTGACAGCCGGCGCACCCTGGATGAACTCCTCGACAAGGCGAGACAGGGCGACAAATCCGCGGAAGACCAATTACTTCGATACCTGCGTGTTAGATTCGTTCTGCTTGCCAAAAGAAGAATAGGGGAGGAGTACGCGGAGGATCTGGCCCAGGAGGCCTGCGTCACCGTCTTGCAGAAGTACCGGGACGTGCCGCCTGCGGGCGCGTTTGAGCCCTGGGCATATGGCGTGCTGCGAAACAAGATAGGCAACTATCTGCAAAGCAGCGCCGTGCGAAGGGAAACGGACCTCCGCAACGGACGGATGAACGGCCTCGTCGGCCGGCCGTCGGTCGCCTCCGACCCGGTCCTGAAGCTCAGGCTTCTGGATTGTATCAGAAAGATCGTGAAGCAGCACCCGCGGTACGCGAGAGTTCTCAACCTCGTTTACCAGGGCTACAGCACCACGGAGATTTGCCGCCGGCTGAAGGTCAGCCCCGGCCACTGCTATGTTCTGCTGAACCGGGGTCGAAAGATGCTGAGCAAATGCCTGGAAGCAGAGGGGAACAAATGACTGCTGATAAGTGCACAGATCCTGAGGCCGGAGCCCTTGTGCATGCATGGGAACTGGGCGCGCTGCCGGACGAGGATGCGGAACGCTTTGAAATCCACCTGCTGCGCTGTCCGAGCTGCTTCGCAACGGTACAAAGATTCGAACGGCAGGCGACGCTGCTGCGCGAGGACGCCGATATACGCAGCCAGGTTCAGAGCGCCGTCGTCGGAGAAACGGGGCAGGCATCCGTTGCCCGTAGGCTCCGGGACTACCTGTGGCCCGGCACGCCGCTGGTGTTCAGGCCGGCGCTGGCGCTGGTGGTAATCATGCTGCTGATCTACCCGGCCTACCGCGGGATACAGCGTCTGGCCGGCGGCGACATCGAGGAAGTCCAGATGATCCACCTCTTCCCGTCGCGCGCCGCTTCGGATGCCGTGTTCCGGGCGGGTCCGGGCACGGACGGTGTCATTTCGTTCGTCTTTCGCGGTGCCGTCCCGGGCCAGAGCTACCGGGTGACAGTGGCAATGGAAGACGGTGCGGTCCTGTGGCGGGACAACTCGTATGCCTCTTTCGATGAATATGAGACCGGTCGGTTGCTGCTGCCTGCTTCCCTCATGCAGCCGGGGCGATACGAAGTGCGAATAACCGATCCGGACGGCTCGCCGCCGGCCAACGAGCAGACATACACGTTCACAATAGAGCCGTGACCACGAGGGCACAGAGCGGCTGGTAATCATCACGCACTACGCCGACGGTAGATGGAAAGGCATCATGGCAATGAAAATTATTCCGAGCCTGCTGCTGTCGGCCGTTGCCTGGCTTTGCGTAGGCGACCTGCCAACGGCGCAGGAGTCATCCGACGGCAACCTGAAGGCGGCCGAGGCAGGCCGACTTCTCGTCCGGGCTGACTCGCTCAAGGAAAACCGACAACTCGATTCCGCCCTTGTCGTGTATCAGTCGGCCGTTGCACAGGCGAGGGAGGCCGGGGCGGAGAATGACTCGACCGTCGTTCAATGTCTGGACGGTCTGGCGAGCTGCTATTATAAACTGTCGGAATACGAGAGGTGCGATTCGCTGTATCGCCAAGCCTGCTCGATTCGGGTGGTCGTTTTCGGACCGTCCAGCCTCGAAGTCGCTCGTTCCCTTTTCGACGTGGGCGAGGTTGAGGCAGTACTGGGGCGGTATGAAGAGTCAGTCTCCCTGTTAAACCAGTCTCTGGAACTTCAGGAACTTCACCTGGGCCCGTCCCACATCGAACTCGAACCGTGCCTCCGGGAACTCGGCAACGCGCTTTCGATGCTTGGCCGCCTGCCGGAGGCGGAAACGGCGCTTAAGCGGGCTATTGCCATCGTGGAACAGACAAGGGGGCCTGACGATGTGGCGGTTGTTTCGAATCTTAACTACCTCGGCAACCTCTACGTCAAGCAGTCTCGTTTTGTCGAAGCAGAACCACTCTTCAAGCGAGCGATCACGCTGGTGGAGAAACAATTGGGCCGTGACCACCCGAAACTGTCCACGGTCCGTTTTTATCTCGCCGACCTGTACATGTCGCAGCATCGCGATAATGAAGCGGAGCCGCTGCTCAAACAGGCCCTGGCTGTTCAGGAGAGAACGTACGGGCCGGAGGATGACCAGGTGGCGCCGTATCTGGCCAGCCTGGCGGTCGTCTACTGGAGGCAGGGACGGTTTGAGGAAGCGGTGCCGCACATGAAACGTGCCCAGCGAATATTCGAGAGCGTGTATGGTCCCGACCATCCCGTCGTGGCCAGCGTGCTGAACAACCTCGGTACTATTCTGATCGGTCAGGGCAACCTTGCCGAGGCCGAGCGCAGCTTCGAACGTGCCTTGGAGATTTGGAGCAAAGTGGCTCACGACGTTGCCCGGCGAATTACGACCCTGCACAATCTTGCGGTCGTGTATTTCATGCAGGACAAGTACGATCAGGCGGAAGACCTGTGGGCGCAGGTCCTCGCTCACCGCACGGAACTCCTGGGGGCCGATCATCCGGAGGTCGGCATGGTCCGGCTCAGCCTGGGACGGCTGTTTGAGGAACAGGGCCGGTACGAGGACGCCGAGCGCGAGTTCGGGCAAGCCCGGACGATCTTTGCCGAGCAATGGGGACCCGGCAGCCTGGGCGTCTCGGCATGCCTGCACGGTCTGAGCGACGTTTATGCGGCCACCGGCCGGTACGCTCAGGCCGAAGAATTCACGGCCGACGCGTTGTCGCTGGAGAGTAAGGAACTCCGCACCGGTCACCCCTCGCTCAATCGTGGGTTGCATCTGATGGCGGTGATTCATGGATCCCTGGGAGAGTACGAGTCGAGCCGTGCGAACATGTGCGAATTGCTTGACGCCAGGCACCGCTTTATCGCCCATGTTTTCTCGTACGCCTCGGAAGAGCAAAAGCTCAGATACGTCGATCAGCAGCCGCTTGTCGATGAGGTGATGCTTTCGCTGGCTCTCATCGATGGTTCCGAAGAGACCCGATCCGCCGCGCTTGAAATGCTGGTGAAAGGCAAAGGTGTCATCATTGATGCCATGTCCGCCGAAAATGCGATCATTTCCTGTAAGCCGGGCAGCGAACTGGGGCAGACGGCAGAGCAGTATTCGTTTCTGTGCAAGATGATATCCACGCTGGCCATGTCCGGACGCGAGAGTATGGTGTCGCAGCAGACGGCGGACCGGCTGAAGACTCTGTCTCAGGCCAGGGATTCGATCGAAGCGGAGCTCAGTTTGAGCTGTCTTGAATTCAAGGACGAACTGGACCGGGGTAATTTCTCGCTGCAGAACGTACTCGAGGCGCTGCCCCCGGGCAGCGTCTACCTGGACTATGCGCGATTTCGCCCGGTTGACTTCTCGAAGGTCGGCTCATATCAACAAAAACTGGGATCGTCCCGCTATCTCGCCTTTACGCTCGATCACGACGGCCATAGCACCCTGCACGACCTCGGCGATGCGAACCAGATCGACAGCTTGGTCAGGAGTTGCCGCCGGCTGATCTACAATGCAGGGGCCGAGTTGCATTCGCCGCTGGCGGACGTCGCCGAAGAACGGCTTCGAGAAGTCACCGACCGGCTGTATGAAAGGTTGTTTCTCCCGCTGGTCGAGGAGCTCGGTGGCAGGGAAAGCCTTTTTGTCTCGACTGACGGCCTGCTTACTCTTCTGCCCTTCGAAATCCTGTCGTGTCCGGACCGGTCGTTTCTGATAGAGAACTACCGAATATGCTATCTTTCGTCAGGACGGGATATCCTTCGATTCGTGGAAGGTCCGGTGTTGGCCGGTGAGGCCGCTGTTTTTGCCGACCCGGATTTTGATAACGCCGGTGTCTCCGCCGCCAACGTCGCCGAGGTGACGCAGTTCGGCTCGGATTCGGTGTCGGGCACGCAATGGTATGCCGCGCGCGCAGGCGACTGCCCGGCTGTCGGCTTTGACCGTCTGGCCCGAAGCCGCTCCGAGGCGGCGTCGATTGTCGGCATCCTCAGGCAAGCGGGGAAGGTGAGGGTCGGCGAATACTACGGTACCGAGGCTCTGGAAGATGTCTTGAAATCCATGGCTGCTCCGCCGCGCGTTCTGCATCTGGCGACGCACGGCTTTTTTTGCCCGATGTCGGACACGTCCGAATCTCTCGTTGCCGGCAACCCGTTGCTTCGGTGCGGCCTGGCCTTCGCCGGAGCCAATAGGGCCGGCTTTCCTGCCGGGGACAACGCTCCGGGGGCGGAAGACGGTATCCTGACCGGCCTGGAGGCCGCCGGCCTTGATCTGGTCGGAACGGAACTGGTGACCCTGGCCGCGTGCGAAACGGGCCTGGGCGAACTGGTGGATGGAGAGGGCGTCTTCGGTCTGCGCCGGGCTTTCCAGCGTGCCGGGGCGCAGACTATCGTGATGAGCCTGTGGAAAGTCCCCGATCAGGAAACAGCCGAATTGATGGACGGTTTCTACCGACGGTGGTGCGGCGGGGCATCAAAGCTGGATGCGCTCCGCGAGTCAGCTCTTGACGTCCTTAACCGGTCACGGACCGAACGAGGACGCAGTCATCCGTTGCTCTGGGGCGGATTTATCCTGGCCGGCAACCCGTACTGAGATCGGCACTTTCGGGCCGGATGGTTGCAGAGATGTGCCGTGACAGGCCGGACTTCGCCTGAGGACTTTCGGGTTCGCCGGGGGCGCATCAAGTGGAAGGCGGTGCACCGGGAGCCGCCGGCAGGCCTTCAAACTGCGGGGTCATCCTCTCGACAAACCCGTCGGAAGAGTTCGTTTTATTTCAGCAGCACTGTTTTCTGTGTCTGAGCGAAATCCCCGGCCTCGAGCCGGTAGAGGTGTACGAACCCACTGGCGTTGTGTTCGGGCTTATTCTTCGGTACTGGTGAGCCGTTCAGACTGTGCGACATTCCAAAGAAGCGGCCGGGCCCCGATGCCTGCAAACCCGCCTGCAATAATCGGGCTCTTCGTGAATATCCAGCCAGCCAGAGTTGCCAGCGCAACCGGCGCCTCTACGGAATTCTGCTGCCTTTCGCAGCAGGCGGCACAAGTGATCGCCACGCCGGAAATTCGTCATGGGCGCTGTTGTTGGTCAACTTCCGCCGGTTAGTGCCGTCCACGTTCATTATGTAGATTTCCCCGTCGCCGTCCTGCCACGATGCAAATACGATCTGCTTGCCGTCGGCAGACCAATCCGGGCAGTTCTCGCCGGCATAAGTGGTCGACAGTTTCTGCAGGCCGCTGCCGTCGGCATTGATGATATAGATCCCCCGGAAACCTGCATGATCGGAACCAAAGACAATACGGGTGCCATCCGGCGACCAGTCCGGTTCGAAGCAGACGATATCCATCAACTTATGCTCATCGCTGCCATCGGCATCCATTATGAAGGTGCCTTCATTGTCGTTGATGCGGGAGAAGACAATCTGACTACCGTCTGGTGACCATGCGGGAAAATCCTCGGAGCTGGAAGGGGTATCGGTCAGACGCTGCAGATTGGAGCCGTCTGCATGAATGACATAAATCTCGCCCTGGCCGTCGCGCCATGATGCGAACACTATGTGCACGCCATCGGGCGACCACTGAGGCCAGAAATCCATAGCGGTATGGGATGTCAGTTGTTGCACGCTGCTGCCGTCGGCATTCATGACGTAGATATCGGGGTTCCCGCCTCGGGTCGACACGAAGGCAATCCGTGAACCGTCGGGCGACCAGCTCGGCCCGGCGTCGTAGGCCGGATCGTCCGTCAGACGGCGTACGTGGCTGCCGTCGATCTTCATGAGGTAGATGTCCCCTGCACCGTCCCGTTCTGACGTGAAGGCAATCGTTGAGTCAACTGCGACCGGGCACGGCGGCAGCGGCTCATAGGTGATAAACAGATACTTGATCATCCGCGTCAGGTCCGAGATATCGACCACGCCGTCGGGCTCTGCCTCCGGGCCGATGTCGGCCTCGGCCAGGCAACAGATCGGTTGGCGAGAGATGAACAGGAAATCAATGAGGTTGGTCAGATCGCTGACATCGACTGTCTGATCGCTGTATTCGCACTCGCCCAGTAGCATGACATTGCCTATCGTGCCCTCACAGCAGCAGGCATCGCCGACATTATCGCTGTCGCCGTCCTCCTGAAGCGGGTTGTATACGAAGGGGCAGTTGTCGACGTCGGCACACAGACCGTCCCCGTCGACGTCGTTGTACGGATCCAGCGGGCAGTCGTCGCAGTCGTTGCCGATCCCATCACCGTCTGTATCCACCTGGGCCGGGTTGTAAAGTACAGAACAGTTGTCAACCGGGCACGTGTTCTCGGCGTGACCGGGATCGCCGTAACCGTCGAGATCACCATCCGTACAGGATCCGACCACAAAACCCTCGTTGGCATCGCTGGCCCCGGCTCCCGTCTGATAGGCACCGGCCACTACGAAGATCGTGTCTCCGATGACTGCCGCGTTGGTTCCGTGGCGCGGCGTGAGCATGGGCGTCAGCGGCTCCCAGGTATCGGTGCCGGGATCATACAACTCTACTTCCTCGTAGATGTCCGGAATCTCCCCGCCAAACGTATACAGCTTTCCGCCAAGGGCCGCCGTCGAAAACGCGCTGCGCGGCGTCAGCATGTCTGCCAGTGTGTACCAGGTATCGCTGGCCGGCGAGTATGCTTCAGTCACCGGGACCAGCTCGAGAGACTCTCCCCAGTAGCCGATTCTCCCGCCCACTACGTAGATCAGGGAATCGATTACCGCTACTCCCGGGTGGTGACGGGCCGTAGGCATGCTCGTGCCCGGAGACCAGCTATCCATCTGCGGATCATACACCTCGACCGAAGCCAGATCATCACCGTAGGTGTTGTTGCCGCCGAATACGTAGATAAGACCATCGTAGGCCACAGCGCTGTGTTCACCCCGAGCCGTGGCCAGGGGGGCTCGAGGCGCCCAGCTATCGGTCGATGGCTCATAAGCCCAGACGGTGCTCGTAGCGATCCACGGCAGGCCGGCATTGCTGTAGCCACCGATCGCGTAAAGTACCCCGTCCACCACGGCCGTGGCACAGTGATGGCGGGCCTCGGGCAGCAGGGCCGCTGTCGACCAGGTATTGGCGGCTGGATCATACACATAGACACTGCCACTCACGACCAGGCTGGGGGTATACCCGCCCACAACGTAGATGCGCCCGTCGAGCACGGCCGGCAGAACCTCCTGTCTGGCTTCCGGCAGCTCAGGACGTTCGAACCAGTAACCGGGCCCCTGGCCATAGGCAAACCCGGCTAAGACATTCAACGCTATCAGGATGACGAGACAGACACGGGAACGGCGTTTCATGACAATATCTCTTGAGTTAAAGGTCAAACCAGACGACCTCGCAAAGGACGACGGCAAAACTGGTATTTAATAGACGAATACCAACCGACATTGTTCAGCTATTCCAGCTGCAGCGTGCCTGTCCTGTAACTGCCGCTGCCTGCCCTAAAATGCTCCTTTTAGCCTTACTCTCTTACGAGCAGGATGAACTTCCCGGGCCCTTCTCTGCGCCCATCAGTTACTGCACTGAATTGATGGACGGTTTCTACCGACGGTGGTGCAGCGGGGCATCAAAGCTGGATGCGCTCCGCGAGTCAGCTCTTGACGTCCTTAACCGGTCACGGACCGAACGAGGACGCAGTCATCCGTTGCTCTGGGGCGGATTTATCCTGGCCGGCAACCCATACTGAGATCGGCACTTTCGGGCCGGATGGTTGCAGAGATGTGCCGTGACAGGCCGGACTTCGCCTGAGGACTTTCGGGTTCGCCGGGGGCGCATCAAGTGGAAGACGGCACAGCCGGAGCCGCAAGCAGGCTTTCAAACTGCGGGGTCATCCTTTCGACAAAGCCGTCCGGAGTTCTCACAACGAGTAACGCCGCCAGACCTTTGCCGAGCGCCAGCGCATAGCCGTCCGCCGGGCCCAGGATATTGATCGCCGTCGCCATCGCATCGGCGTACCAGCAGGAATCATGGATCACCGTCACCGAGGCCAGGCGGTGCCTTATCGGCTGTCCTGTCCTGGGATCGATGAGGTGTGAATAGCGGACGCCGCCTGTCTCGAAGTAGTTTCGATAGTCTCCGGACGTTGCCATGGCGCAATTGACAAGAGACGCGACTTTCTGCACACCCGAATCCCCGTCGGGAGTCTCTATGCCGATCTGCCACACCTGATCCCTGTCGTTGCGACCCCGCGCTTTCATCTCCCCGCCGATCTCGACGAGATAGTCGGACAGGCCTGCCGAGTCAAGGTACCGGGCGATTTCGTCAACGCCGTAGCCCTTGGCGATTGCCGCCAGATCACAGTAGACCCCCGCGTTGTCCTTTTTCAAGGCAGGCGGATCCAGCCGGACGGCGATCCTGGCGTACCCGGTGCGCGCCATGGCCCGGGTGATTTCTTCGGGTGTCGGTAGCCTGCGATCGGTCGTCGGGGGACCGAATCCCCAGAGGTTCACCAGCGGGCCAACCGTAATATCAAACGTACCACCCGTTTCCCGACTTACCCCCAGAGACTGTTCGATGATGCGTGCCGTGGCGGCCGACACGAGGAACCAGTCGGTTTTCTTCCGGTAGTTGAACCGCGAAATCTCCGAACTCTTCAGGTAGCAGGACATCTGAGCGTTGACGGCCTGCAACAGGCTGTCGATGCCCCGCCTGGCCAGTTCGATCTGCTCATGCGCAAGGTCGGCTGCGTGGCTGATTTTGACACTGTATACGGTCCCCATGGTTTCGCCGCGGATGACAACCGGTCCGGCAGGGGCCGGGTTGTCCGAGCAGCCGGCAAGAAGCCCGGCGGCAACCAGCCATCCGGTCAGCCGCCGCCGCGCCCGGTCGGGATTCATCGCTCTGAACTTCATTATATCATTATAGTGGATCCTCTTCGGCCAGGCCAGTCGGCAGTGCCCGACATTCCGTTTTTCTTGAGCCGGGTAGGTCAGTCCCGGTGAGCCGGGCGGCCGTGATGACTGCCGGAGCTTGTGAAAAATATCTCTTGCGGCCGGATCATGATATTTTTATACTTTACGGGTGTCCGGTGCCCGTCGGCACCGCGCAGAATAAACCCTGCCGAGGGAGCAGGTCAGAGCGCTTGCTGAAAGTCGGTCGCATGAGTACCTGGTCGCCGGTCCGGTAGGTTTGAGTCATGGGGACGCGAGGTACCGCCCGGTCTTGCTCGACCGTAGAAAAGAGGATGTAACATGCCGGAGAAGAAGAAAGATCAAGCGGACAGTTGGGAGGGCATGTTCTGGAAACCGCACAAGTATAATGAGCGGATCAACCTGAAATCCGGTTCGTATCTCCGTACCTTCTGCCCTCGCTGCGACGAAGAACTGACTGAAGGTAACGTGATCCGGCTTGAGGTGATTAACCTCAACGATGAATCGGGGTGGATTGAGCTGAGCACGTACCTGAACGTTTTTGAGCGGAAGACCGATATCAAGCTGCCTGAGGATCAAGAAGTCAAGGATCTCCGTTGCCGTCACTGTCACCGTTCATTGGTCGTGGAGGGCCGGCGCTGTGGAACCTGCAATTCCCACGCGGCCGGCATTGTGGTCGGCGTCTCCAACACCAAGGTGCCTTTCCTGATTTGCACGCGCATAGGTTGTCACTGGCACGCTATTCTGCCCGATGACGAAGACCAGATAATTCTCGATGACAGCCGTGAATGGTAATATGCAGGCGCACAGAAAACCCACTTTCCTGATAATTCTTACCGTCGTGGCCGCCGTTGCGGCCGTGGGCGGCTACTGGGTGGGAGAGGAATCCTCGGACACCAGCCGATTCTTCCTGAGTAGCTCCGGCGGCGACGTGGTGTTCGAGCACGGGGCGCATACGGAAATGGCCGCGGGGTGTGAAAGCTGCCACCATGATCTCCTGCTGGCCGATTCACGGCAGCCGTGCAGCACTTGTCACGGCGACGACGTTGCGGCGGAGGATTTCGATCATGATGACCTCAAGACCATCTCGGCGCACAGTTGCGAGACATGCCACGAGGTCAACGACCAGGCCGAGGCAGGGTCATGTCGCAGTTGCCACCCGTCGGCTCAGGACGCGGAACCGCAAACGGTGGCCTGCGGGCAGTGCCACGACGGCTACTCGGCCGATTTGATGACCCACGACGAGATGCAGGAAATCGAGGGGCACGCGTGCGAAGGGTGCCACGTCATTGAGGCGGTCAGTACCGTGTACCACCGTCAGTGTGAGGGCTGTCACCTTGCCGAAAGCCCCGAGAAGTTTGCCACCGAAACCGGAGAAAGCCAGTGTCAATCGTGTCACCTGAGGTGAATTTCAGCTTGCGGGTTTGCCCATGAATTCCATACGGACACTTTTCAGGACCCTTGGCCACATCGGGGATTGCGCCTCACATGAGGAGAAGATTTCCGCAATCGCCGACCCGCCGTACGTCTGCATCCCGCTGGAGTATCCGGGCCAGATCCTGTACAAGCCCCTGGTGCAGGCGGGTGATACGGTGCGCAGGAACCAGATCATCGGCCGGTCCGGGCAGGGTAATTGTGTCCACGCGTCGGTAAGCGGAACAGTGAAGGAGATCAGGCCCGTCTGGACTGCGCGAAGCTACAACGTGCCCTCGGTCGTGATTGAGCGAAACGGCGGCGCCCCGCTGTCGGTGGGCGAAGTCTTTGAGCAGTACGGCGTGCGGTTTGCCTCGGCGTCCCGGATACAGAAAATGAAGGCCCTGGGGGTTGTCTCGCCGTGGACTCTGCCGGGCAAGTTCCACCGTGAAGAGGAGGTGGAGGAGTTCCCCGAGGTCAGACAGATCATTATCAAGGGAAAAAACGAAGAACCCAGTATTTTCACGTTCGAACTGCTGCTTGAGCAGGAATCTGAGAAAGTGACTCGGGGGATTCAGCAACTGACCAGCATCGCCCCCAATGCTCTGATCTGGCTGACCGTGCCGAGGCGCCTGGCTGCCTGGGCGCGTGAGACTTTCGGCGACTCCGTCAAAGTTGCGCCCCTTGGGGACGGTTACAAGGACCGTCTGGAGCGGCTGCTTGTCCCGCGCCTGACCGGGATCACGATAGCCAACACCGCCCCGTACCGGCAGGAAGGGATTGCCGTCATATCGGTCGAGTACCTCCTGGCCATGGTCGACGCGCTTGAAGGCCGCAGCCCGTTCACGCACAAGCACCTGACTGTCGCCGGGCATAACGTCTCCAGACCCGTTACGGTCAAGTTCCCTATAGGCACACCCATCCGAACACTCCTGGAGAGCCAGCAGCTTCACGACAAGTCGTTCGCACGCCTGCTGGTCGGGGGGCCGATGAAGGGAATCGCGCAGTTTAGTGACGAAACTCCCCTCACCAAGTCCTGTCACGGTCTTTACGTGATATCAGCGGATCAATTGCCGCTGGAGGTGAACCTTACGTGCATAAACTGCGGCCGGTGTACGCGGGCGTGCCCGCTTAACCTGCAGGTGCACCTGATCGGCCGCTACGTCGAATATAACCTGCTGCTTGAGGCCAGGGGATTTCACCCGGAAGCCTGCAATGAGTGCGGGTTGTGCGCCTATGTCTGTCCGGCTCACAGGCCGCTGGTACAACTTATCACTATGTGTAATCAGTACGATGAGCACGCCGATGGTCAGAACGTATGAGAAACTGAACGTAGCTTCCAGCCCTCACTGGCGGGATGGAAGCGCCCTGGATTTGACTTACAAGCTGTGGCTGCTGGCCCTGGCGCCGGCCATGATCGTGAGCCTGCTGATGTTCGGTTGGCAGGCGTTACGGGTTCTCGGCCTGGCCGTGGCCTGTTCCGTATTCCTGGATGCGCTCGTCAACCGGATAAAGCCCTCCAAGGACTTTACGACCAATTGGAGCAGCGTTACGTTCGGCGTGATCCTCGCCCTGATGATGCCGTATGACGCCGCCTGGTGGCTGATTCTGGTGGGTTGCCTGATCATGATTGTGGTGGGCAAAAAGCTTTTCGGCGGCGTGGGAGCGTACCCCGTGCACCCGGTCCTGCTCAGTCTGGCCATGCTGCATGTATCCTGGCCGCACCGCTTCGACTTCACCGCTTCCATGGTTTCACTGGATCTCGGTGTCAAGATGGTCGAGCCGATGCGTCTCGTCAAAACGCTGGGCGCGGGCGCCGAGGCTGCATATCGCTGGCAGGATCTCCTGCTGGGCAAACAGGTGGCCGGCATCGGTAGCGGGCTCGTCCTGTACCTGCTTATAGGCGGCCTGCTCCTGATTCTTTTCCGCCAGATTCCGTGGCACATCCCGGTCGCCTTTATTGTCGGTAACCTGGTGATGGGGGAGGTTCTGCACCTGGCGGATCCGGTTCAGTTCGCCACACCGCTCTTCTACCTTCTGTCCGGCGGCACTGTTTTCGCCGCTTTTTTCCTGGCGACGGAGTACACGACTTCGCCCGTGAACCCGGTTCCGATGTTGTTATACGGGTTCCTGGGTGGGGCTTTGCTGATAGTAATTCGCGCGTTTTCGAACTACACTGACGGCGTGGTGTTTACGATCCTGCTGATCAACCTGTGCAATCCGCTTCTCGATCGCATCACGCCCAGGGTATACGGCATAGAGGCGGCTCAGCATGCGTGAAGTAATCAGGCTAGTCGTGGTGCTCACCGTCATCTGCGGTGTCTCGGCGGGTGCTCTGACGCTTGTGCGGCAGTCACTGGGTTCTCGCATTGAGCAGCAGAGCGATTTTTATGTTCGCGGCCCGGCGCTGGAGCGCCTGTTCGGCCAACCATCGGCGGAGCTGCTTGACAAGAAGGTCAGCTTTACCTCCGACGGGCGCACGTATCCGGTTTTTTATACGCGTGACGGCGAGCAGATCACAGGGCTGGCCGTCGAGGCACCCGGCCCGGGAGGGTACGGCGGCGATGTCGTCGTCATGATTGGTGTGGACCTGCGTGCCGGGCAGATGGTAGGTATGGAGATAATCCAGCATAATGAGACGCCCGGCGTCGGCTCGCAGGTGGAAAGGCCGGCCTTCCGCAAACAGTGGAGCGGCCTGTCCGTCTCCGAGCCCGTGCAGCTGACTGCGCAAGGGGGCAAGATTGACGCCATCAGCGGTGCCACGTACTCATCGAAGGCGGTGATCAACGGAACGAACGCCATTGTCGAATTGCTGGGCCGTCACCGTGACGAGATTATGGCTTCAATACGGACGAAAGAGGGTCAATCGTAGACTGCCCTGACGGGGTGTGAGAAGCGAATATGAGTTTACGGAAGGTACTGTTTCACGGGTTCTGGAAAGACCTGCCGCCGTTTCGTCTGGTCCTGGGTCTGTGCCCGTCTCTGGCCGTGACTTCATCGGCCGAGAACGGTCTGGGTATGGGACTGGCGGCGACGTTCGTGCTCGTCTTTTCCAATCTGTTTATCTCCGTGCTGCGCAAAATGATCCCGGACAAGGTACGCATTGCCAGTTACATCGTGGTTATCGCCACCCTGACTGTTCTCGTGGAGATGGCGATGAAGGCGTACTTCTTCCCGCTTTCGCAGCAGTTGGGAATTTACATTCCCCTGATCGTCGTTAACTGCATTATTCTCGGCCGGGCGGAAGCGTACGCCTCGAAGAACCCGCCTCACCTCTCGATTGTTGATGGCATCAGCATCGGGTTGGGTTTCACGATTTCGCTGACGGTGGTCGGATCGATCCGTGAGATTCTGGGTGCCGGGCAGTGGTTTGGCACGTACGTTCTCTGGGACAGCTACGAGCCGTTTGAGTTCATGATCAAGGCCCCGGGTGCCTTTATCTGCCTGGGCGTGCTGTTGGGTCTGATGAACGCATACAGCCGCATGCGCGGTGAAACCTTCATACAGTCGTAGGAGGTACTGATGGACCTGTTGTTGCTCGCGATCAGTGCGATCTTTGTGAACAATATCCTCCTGGCCCAGTACCTCGGCAACTGCCCCTTCTGCGGCGTCTCCAAGAAGCTGAACACGTCCATCGGGATGGGGGTGGCGGTGATCTTTGTGGTGGCGCTGGCCTCGGTGTTCACGTGGCTGGTTTACTACTACGTTTTGAAACCGTACGATATGGAGTTCATCCAAACCCTCGTCTTCATTCTGATTATCGCGTCGCTCGTTCAGTTTGTGGAGATCTTTCTTAAGAAGCAGAGTAAGGCGCTGTACAACGCGTTGGGGATCTACCTGCCGCTGATCACGACGAACTGCGCCGTCATGGGCATCGCACTGCTTAATATCAAGCACGAATTCAACTTCATCGAGATGGTGATATTCTCAGTTGCCAGTTCCGCAGGTTTTGCCCTGGCGATCATACTGTTCGCCGGGCTGCGGGAGCGGCTGCTGGTCTCACCGGTCCCTCGGGCCATGCAGGGGACAGCCGTGGCGCTTCTGACGGCCGGTATCATGTCGCTGGCGTTCTTGGGCTTTTACGGTATGGTTCAGTGAGATAGAAAGTAGGGTATGGGCATGCTGGAGTCAGTTGTACTCCTTGCGGGAATTGGATTTGTAGCGGCGATTGGTCTGGGCATTGCCGGGATAATCTTCTACGTCAAGGAAGATCCTCGCATAAAGGGCGTTCAGAACATCCTCCCCGGCGCCAACTGCGGAGGTTGCGGGTTTGCGGGTTGCGCGGCTTGCGCCGAGGCCATTGTCAGGGGGGAAGCTGAGGCAAACGCCTGCGTCGTGGGCCAGACGGAGGTCGCCACGGAAGTCGCGGATTATCTTGGTCTGTCTCCGGTCGACTCGGAACCGCAGGTGGCCAATCCCGACTGCCAGGGCGGGCTCCGCGCCTCCAGAAAGTACGACTACCTGGGCTTCGACGACTGCCGGGCCGCCATGTTGTACTACCACGGGCCGGTGGCGTGTGAGCATGGCTGCATGGGCTTCGGAACCTGCATCAAGGCGTGCAAGTTCAACGCCATTATGATGGGCGAGAACAACCTGCCACGGTTCAATCCGGAACTGTGCGTGGGCTGCGGCCAGTGCGTGGCGGCCTGCCCCAAGGGCATCATCTCACTCATCTCCGCCAAGGCCAAGATCCTGCACTGGAATCAGTACACCGAGTGCCTGTCTCCCTGCCGACAGAAGTGCCCGGCTCAGGTCAACATCCCGAAGTATATCCAGCATATCAGACGCGGTGAATACGCTCAGGCCCTGCTGACAATCAAGGAAAGCAACCCTATGCCGTTAAGCATCGGGCGGGTCTGCCCCGAACCGTGCGCCCTGGCCTGCCGGCGTACCATCAATGACGAACCCGTGGCTATCAACTACCTCAAGCGGTTTGTCGCCGACTGGGAGATGCACTCCGGCCGTCGTCTCCGCATTCCCGTGGCGGCCGGCACGGGCAAGAAGGTGGCCGTGATCGGGGGCGGCCCGGGCGGTCTCTCGGCCGCGTTCTATCTCAAGCGCCTCGGCCATGAGGTGACAATCTTCGAAAAAAAGCCCCAACTCGGAGGCATGTTGCGTTACGGCATTCCCGAGTACCGGCTGCCCAAGAAGATTCTCGACTGGGAGATCGAAGGTATCCTCCAGTTGGGAATCACCGCCACTGCCAACGTGGAGTTCGGCAAGGACTTCACGATTGATTTCCTGCGCGCCGAGGGGTATGACGCCGTTTTCATCGCGGTCGGGGCCTGGAACGAGTCTGAACTGAAGGTCGAGGGCCGCGATCTGAAGGGTGTGGTCGGCGGCATCGGGTTTCTCGAGCGGTTCCACACCGGTGAAGAGGTTGAGATCGGCAATCACGTGGTTGTGATAGGCGGTGGCAATACGGCTATTGACGCTGCGCGCAGTTCCCTGCGGCTGGGTGCACAGACCGTCACCATCGTGTATCGCCGGTCGAGGGACGAAATGCCCGCCAATCCTGCCGAGATCATTGCCGCTGAAGAAGAGAACATTCAGTTCCAGTTCCTGAGTGCTCCCAACCGTGTGCTTGGTGAGGACGGCCGGGTAGCGGGCCTGGAAGTCCTGAAAATGCGCCTGGGCGAGCCCGATCCCAGCGGCCGGCGAAGGCCCGTCCCGATTGAGGGGTCAGAAGAAGTTGTCCAGTGCGATATGATCGTCGAGGCCGTCGGCCAGTACCCGGATCTGGACTGCCTCAAGCAAGCGGGATCGCCCAGTCTCCAGGTCACCAAGTGGAACACGATTGACGCGCAGGAAGCGACCCTGCAGACGGACGTTCCCTACATCTTTACCGGCGGTGACTGCTTCACCGGTCCGGGTCTCGTGGTGGAGGCCATAGGCGCCGGGCGCTATGCCGCGCGTTCCATCCACTACTACATGATGGATGACGAGATTCGGCCGATTCGGGATCGTCAGCGCGAGATCATTCCGGACTCGCTGCACAAGTCAATTATCGGTGTTGCAGCCTTGCCCCGCGTCCATGAACCGATAGTCACACTTGAAGACCGGCTGGGAACATTCAAGGAGGTGGAGGGGACCATCGACGAGGAGGATGCCCGGTACGAAGCCACGCGGTGCCTGAACTGCGG
The DNA here is from genome assembly GCA_035529075.1 of Acidobacteriota bacterium. Taxonomy (NCBI): domain Bacteria; kingdom Pseudomonadati; phylum Acidobacteriota; species Acidobacteriota bacterium. The sequence goes on from DATKXK010000005.1 coordinate 124,969, forward strand.
CATCTTTTGTTACGATCACGACCAGGAGGTCGAGCGACTGGCCCAACTGGAGGCGGCCGAAACGACTTAGCGGTGCGACCGGCTCCCCGCCTGACCTGATTTCACTGACGGCGGCCGGTCCTTTCGGGCTGGCCGTTTGTGTGTTATATCTCCCAAAATAGTTGCCAAAGTGGCAAACAATCGCCCATTATAAGGCGGTGCCGGCGCGCGACTGACCGTCAGGCAGCCAGTCGCTTGAACATCAGCCGGATCGAAATATGGATACGAATCTACCCGGGATCATAGTTACGGGCGCGTCCGGTTTCATCGGGCGGCACTTTCTGGAGGCGGTGGCCGGTAAATTCCGTCTCTTCTGCCTGGCGCGCCGTTCGCAAAAGGAAGCGGGTATTCCCAGGGATGACAACATCCGCTGGACCCAGGTCGACATCGCCAAATGGGACACTCTCAGAGAGGTCGTGCAATGCGTGAAGACCAACGGGGGTGCGGATTTCGTCCTGCACCTGGCCGGCTACTATGACTTCAGCAACGCCGACAACCCGGAATACGAACGGACCAACGTCAACGGCACGCGCAACGTCCTGAAGCTGGCAAAACAGATCGGCACGCGCCGTTTCATCTTCGCCAGTTCCCTGGCGGCCTGTACGTTTCCGCGTGACGGCGGGGTGGTCAACGAAGAGAGTGCGCCAGACGCCACTTTTCCGTATGCGTCCAGCAAACGGCTGGGCGAAGAGATGATGCAGGAGTACTCCGAGTGGTTTCCGTGCACGACCGTCCGTTTGGCCGCAATCTACAGCGACTGGTGCGAGTATCCTCCGGTATACGTGTTTCTCGGTACCTGGCTGTCCGGCCGCTGGAATTCGCGCATCCTCGGCGGCCGGGGAATGTCCGCCGTGACGTATCTTCACATCCAGGACCTGATCAGGTTCTTTCTAAAGATAATCGACCAGACCGATCGCTTGCCGCGGATGTGCACCCTGGTGGCAAGCCCGAACGGATTCACGACTCATCACGAGCTTTTCAAAACGGCCACGCGGTATTTCTACGGCCGGGACATCCGGCCGATTCGCATGCCTAAGGTCCTGGCCACGCCGGGCATGGTCTTGCGCCATGCCATAGGGAAGCTCTTCGGCAGGCCGCCGTTCGAGCGCCTGTGGATGGTGGCGTACATTGACAAGAAACTGAACGTCGACGCCTCAGGAACGCACGCCGACCTCGGCTGGCAGCCGACCGCCCGGCACGGCATTCTCCGGCGCCTGCTGTTCCTGATGGAAAACATGAAGAATCACCCCGACGGCTGGCATTTGCGGAACGAAGCCGTGCTGCGGCGGGTGACCGAGCGGCCGAATCTCACCATTTACGAACTGCTTATCGAGTCCCGCGAGGCGCTCATTGATGAAATGCTCAAGTTCATCCTGGCCCCCGCCAACGCCGGGCGGCTCAACCGCTACCAGAGGATGGATAAGGACCTGCTCAAGTGGTACGTCACCCTCGTGTACCAGCTGGTGGCTACGGTCGTGCGAACCCGCGACCGGACGCTGATGCGCAATTACGCCGAGGTCATAGCGTATCGCCGGTTCGTGGAAGGATTCGAGGTTCGCGAGGTTTGTGACTTTCTCATGTCTATAGGTGACATGATGCGTGAGGCACTGGAGCCACGGTCCGAGCTCAGGGACATGCCGCAACGGGTGTACGACCACATCACCATGACTTTCCAATTGGCGGTGGACGAGATCGAGGACTCTTACGAGTTCCTGGCTGCCCAGACACCTGAATACCTGCAGCGGCTCAGGGAAGTGCCGTTACCGACACACAGCGGCGATCTCGAGCGCATTGTCCATCAACTGGAGGACATCTGCCAGGACATGTTCGAGGACCGGCTGAGCACGGAGGCCCGCAAGCTCCGGGGCGCGCCCCTCTCCCGCAGTGACACCCCGCATTATCATGATCTGTAGGGTCGCGTGGTGCCGACTTTCCGCGCGCGGCCGTTCTACTGCCTGCCTCTTCGGGAGGCGCTCGATCAGCTGCGGGAGGATGACCTTCAACGCGTGATAACGCCCGAGGGCAGCGAGGGAGTGAGCATCCCGCTCTGGCGTTCATATTGGTTCGACATCCGGCACGACTTCGAACACGGCGGGCAGATTTTCCAGATTAAGAACGAGTACCTGAGGAGATGACATGGCACTTAAGGCAGAAGACTCCGTGTTGGTGGTTATCGATGTCCAGGGCAGGCTGGCCACCCTGATGCATCGGAAAGAAGAATTCTTCGAGAACCTCGTGAAAATGATCAGGGGAGCGCAGGTCCTGGGGATCCCGATTCTCTGGAACGAGCAACTCCCGGACAAGCTGGGTTCGACCATTCCGGAAATCCGGGACGTGCTGGCCGGCCAGGCACCGTTGATCAAGAGCACGTTCAGCTGCTGCGGCAGCGATGATTTCGCACGGCAACTGGGGTCGCTAAACCGCAACCAGGTCCTGCTCGTCGGCATGGAGACACACGTCTGCGTGTATCAGACGGCTCGCGACCTTCTGGCCAAAGGATACGAGGTTCATCTGGTGGCCGACTGCGTTTCCTCGCGCACTCCGGAGAACAAGAAGATCGGTATAGACGCGATCAAGGACTGCGGCGCCGGGATCACGAGCCTGGAGATGGCCCTTTTCGAGATGCTGCACGTGGCCGAAGGAGACGAGTTCAAACGGATCATTGAAATCGTCAAGTAGCCCAGTTCCCGAATCGCCGTCAACGCGCGGCGCGGCCCGCCCGGCGCCGTTATTCAGGCGTCGCGCGCGGCAGGCCATACGCCTGACTGATAAATCGAAGCAACTCTTTCTCGATTCGTTCGTCGACGGCGGCATTCCGTTCAATTGCAAGGTTGTAGGCGTTGACGCGGTTGCCGTTGTAGTATCTCCGGAACAGGAAGAGGAATGCCGAGAAGGCCGAGACGTACCTCTCGTTGACGGCATAGTAGCCGGTCAGGTAACCCAGGGCGCCGTTGAGCAGCGCGGCATTCAGGCCGTCGCCCCAGGCCCCGCAGTAGATTTGCCCCGCCCCCGGAAGCAGCGTGGAGAACAGCATGGCGGTAGCAGGTGATTTGTAGCCGCCCGGCGATGCTCTGACGAGAGTCGATTCGATGGCGGCCGGCATACCGATATTGCTCTCGGGCAGCGAGCGGCAAGCGCTGAGAGCGGTGGCCCAGTCGTGGCGCAGAATCGCGGTCACCAACCGCAGCATCATGGCACGACCTGTCGCGTCTTCATAGCGTGAGAAACGCAGGACCTGCTCCATATCCCGTCCGGCCGCAGGATAGTCACGAAACATCACGTGGACAACCGCCCGATCGAGTCTCCGCTGATCCAGCAGGCTGTCGGTCGCGGCGAGAAAGACGGCCGTATCCATAGCCGCAATCGCGCGATCGTGGTCGTCCAGATAGGCGTAGCAGAGGCCGATCCTGGCGTAAGATTCATCGAGAGACGGGTAATGCGGGTTGAAGAAGGCGTGTCTCGTGTATTCGGTTATGGCGGCGTCGTAAGACTCCCTTGACATGAGGGAATCGGCCAGTGCCAGTATAGGGTCAGCAGCCCCGGCCGGAACGTGAAGGCCGACAAGCAGGACGGCGATCTTAAGGCAGGGTGATCTCAACTTGCAGGCCTCGCAGGAAATCCTCGTGACTCCGGCGGTTGTACAGTTCCGCTGCGACCACGGAACCATAGACGTTGCCAAGGTAGAAACTCGTTCCGAGCACGCCGAAGATCCAGCCCCGGGTGGATCCGGATCCATCCTCGTGGAATCCGTCATAGGCCTGCCATGCCGTAAGCCCGACGAGCAGCAGTGAGTAGAAACCGTCGGCGGTGTGACCGCAGTACTTCTTGCCTGCTCCCGGCAAAAGGGCGGAATAGACTCCCGCCTGCAGTTTGCTTTTGGACGGCAACGACTGCGCCAGTATTGCCTTTTCACAAAGTTCGGCGATCATGGCCGCACGTCCGTCGGGGTTATAGTCAGGCAGCGACGTCTCTGCTTCCGCGAGCGGGCAGACGGTCCGGCGAGCCATCTCGAAATCACCCAGATAGAGATAGTCCGTGCCGGTGACGATGGCCGCAAGCCCGGCGTTGGCTACGCCCCGATGGCCGGCCAGCGCCAGCGACCGCTCGTACTCACCGAGGTGAAACGCGACCACCGCCTGAAACAGGGGAACCTCGGCCGCAAACGGCGACCGGGGGTATTCTGCCGCAAGGGCGTCCAGAAGCCGCCGGCAGTGCCCGTAATCCCCGCCGAGGAATACGGCCTTGACCATGCGGTAGTATGTCGAGTCGGAACTGCCCGGTGCGGTAAGCGAGAAGAGGTAACGCTGGTATTCGCCCGCCGCCCGAAGGTAGTCGCCGCGTTCGTACAGGTAATCCGCGAATCTTAACAGATTCTCCGAATTGAAATAATCGACCGGGCCGGTGCCTGCGGGCTCGGGAGCTTGAGAAAAGCACAGGGCGGGCCACAACAGTATGAAGCATGCAACAAGTCTATTCATCAGCTTCCGGACGGATATACCTGTAGACCGGGTCGTACAGCCTGTCAGATACAGTGCCGTTTGTGATCAGTGCCGGGTAATGCCGTTGGTTGACGCATCGGTGACAGCGGCTCAGACGGTCGGCGCCCAGCAGGATGCCCTTGAGCAACCCCCCCCTTCGTATTGCCTCTGCGGCAAACCTGGAGCACGAGGGAGTGAACCGGCATGACGGAACGTCCTGGGATGACACCGCGACCTGATACAGCCTTATCAGCCCGGTGCCGAAGATCTGCAGTTCCGACGTTTTCGTGAGCCCGGGGGACTCGTGCCTGGCAGCGGAGGCGTCCTGCCCGGCCCGGGAACTGAGTATGGTTTCAAGATCCCCTGCAATCGGCCTGGAAACCGCGCCCGCATTCCCCCACATGAAACCCAGGACGGCCAGGGTTACGACAAGCACTCTCCGCATGGAGAGAAACTACCTGATGCCGTCTCTGAGGTCAAGGGATGAGCTGTGGCCGGCACGCCCTGCAGAGCAGGCGGTCTGGCTACCAGCAGCCGCCGCCGGCGCAACCGCCGCCGCCGCCGCCACAGCCGGCCTTTTCCTTTCGCTCGATCTTGCGCGTTATGGCCATCATCATCCCGATCTGCTGCGAGTTACTTCCCGATTCCTTGAAGGCATCGGTGAACGCAATCGAGTATTTCAGCTCCAGGGAAAAGCGGAAGTCGTACGATTGAAACGCGTATACGCCGCCAGCCAGGTGAAGGGCCATGGCCTGATCACTCTTGACGTAGGGATCGGAGCCGCTAGGGTACGTGGTTCCTTCGATGTTCTCTTCCATGATGAAGTGCATCCCGACGCCGCCGCCGACGAAAGGTGAAAAGTCGGCCTCACGATTGAAGACATAACGCAGGCCCATGTCCCAGGTCAGCATCTGAATCGTCCTTTTGTCTATGGCAATACCCCAGACGGTCGTATCCGGCTCGGCGGTTCCGAAGGACCATCCGAAGGAGTTGTCGACCACGTACTTGCCCGCTTCATAGCGAATAATCCAGGCAAAAGAAAACAGGTTGCCCACGTTGGAGTATGAGTCGCCAAAGGGAATGCCGAAACCGAAGGCACCACCGGAGGTGATATAGGCTTTCCTGCGCATGGGTTCCCTGGCCTCCTGCTCGGTGACCGCGAAACGCGTGGCCTCAGACTCTATCTGCCTGCGTTGCGCCACGGCCTCGGCAAGCTTGCGGAGGGTTACTTCCAGGTCGTCAAGGGAACCGGCCGAGAAGCGGTCGTCGAAGACGACCTCCTTTCTGACAACGCTGACGAGCTTCACTTCGGCGGTTATCTTCTGGCCCAGCTTGGTCAGCGAGCCGATTATGGCGTTTTCCGCCCCCGTTTTGTACCCGTAGTCGGCCGCACAGGCGACCTCGTGGCACGTGAAGTCGGTTATTCCTTCCTCGGCCAGGGCTGCCTCCATCTCTCCCTTTTGGATTACGGAGAACTTCCCGGTAGCGGCGAGTTCATTTCTGAAGATGTGAGTGGCGGCCTGAATCGTCTGTGCGTCAATGCCTATGCCGGCAAAGTCGAATACGACCGCCCGTTCTTGGGCTGTGCCTGTTCCGATCAGGACTAACCAGAATAAACACAAACAGATGCTCCTATGAAGCATGCATTCCTCCCGCGCTGCAGTGGATTGTGAGTTATCTGAGCCCATTGGTAATCAGTTCTGGTGGGCAAGTCAATCTATTTTATTCGGGTTAATTGTGTCTCGAATGGCAGTCCGGATCCGCTTTCGGTTGCCCTGCAATATATTGGCAAGGGCGATATAAAGTAGTTGCAGTCGGCGCGATCAGGTATATAGTTTCCGAAAGTCGCCAGTATTCAACGTTTCGGTCAGGTTAGCAGCGTGTTGTCTATGACAGGATATTAAAGGAGGTGTGTGTTATGCTGGAAAAGATCGCTAAACTGCTCGGAAGCGACGCGGATAACCTTCTCAAGCATACGTGCAAAACGGTATCGAGGGATAAGCTCCACCTGCCCGGTCCCGACTACGTGGAGAGGGTAGTCTACAACTCGGATCGCTCAGTGCCGGTTCTGAGAAACTTGCAGGCCTTGTTTGACCACGGCAAGCTGGCGGGCACCGGATACCTTTCGGTCCTGCCGGTAGACCAGGGGATAGAACACAGCGCCGGAGCGAGTTTTGCCCCGAATCCGGACTGTTTCGATCCCGAGAACATTGTCAAACTGGCCATTGAGGGAGGCTGCAACGCCGTTGCCTCCACGCTCGGGGTCCTCGGTTCCGTGGCCAGGAAGTATGCCCATCGAATCCCGTTCATCGTCAAGGCTAATCACAATGAACTTTTGACGTACCCCAACAAGTACGATCAGATCCTGTTTGCATCGGTTGACCAGGCGTGCGACTTGGGAGCGGTTGCCATCGGCGCGACCATTTACTACGGCTCACCCGAGAGCAGCAGGCAGATTCAGGAAGTGGCTGATCTCTTCCATTATGCGCACAGCAGGGGTCTGGTGACGGTACTCTGGGCGTACCTGAGAAACCCGGCCTTCAAGACGGAACAGGCGGACTACCATGTTTCGGCAGACCTGACCGGGCAGGCCAACTACCTTGCCGCCACGATTGAAGCCGACATCATAAAACAGAAGCAGCCGGAGAATAACGGCGGATTCAAGGCGCTGAAGTTCGGTAAGACTCACGAGGCGGTCTACAGCAAGCTGACCTCCGATCACCCCATCGACCTTACCCGTTACCAGCTGGTCAACAGTTTCATGGGTAGAGCGGGTCTCATCAATTCCGGCGGTGCCTCCGGCAAGGACGACCTTGCCCAGGCGGTCAGAACGGCCGTGATCAACAAGCGGGCCGGGGGCATGGGCATGATAAGCGGAAGGAAGGCGTTCCAGAAGCTCACAAAAGATGGCGTGGAACTTCTAAGTGCCATCCAGGACGTCTATCTCTGCAAGGAGGTAACTGTCGCCTGATCGTCGGGAGATTGTCGCTCAGACCACCTCGGATAACCGCGCCGTGATCTCCGTGTTCGAGAAGCGCGGATTCACGATCACCTACGGCGGCAGCGATTCAACCGTGGACGTCGTCAAGGAGCTGACCTGACTCGCCGGAGACAGGCCGCGGGTCGCGTCACTGGCCGTTCGCGCTAAGCCCGCGCTGCCTTCGGTCTGTAGATGGCCGCAATGATAAGCCCGGCCAGGATCATCTCGACCGGGTAACCGATCACCAGGCCCGCGGCCAGCTTGCCCGTCATCGGGTACACCGCGTAATGGGCCAGCGTAGACGATACCCCGAACGTGATGCCGATTAACAGTCCGAACCGAAAACCTTCGGCCAGACCCCGGTTCTCGCGACCCTTGATGAAGATGTAGCAAAAGCCGAACGACAGCAAAAACTCACTGATCAGCACCCAGAGGAAAAACTCGCCGCCCATGGTGGTACGGAGAAGGTGCGCAATGTCCTGGTAATACCCCTCGAGCACGACTGCATGAAGCAGGTATTCAAAGAGGAAGATGAATACCCAGACAACTATGCTGCCGATAACGTAGCGTGATGCGTTCATACGTGGTCCTCCTTTACCGGTGATCCGGATGTCCCTTTCCCGGGAAATGCACTGAAACCAGCCGGAACCTATGCCCTGTTTGAAAAGGTGGCAAGATTTATCACGCCGTGGCTTCAAGTGCCTGAGCGGCGGCGAAGCTTGAGGATGCAGCCGGGACACCGGTCGGATTCCGGCTTGACATTTTCATCCAGGCGACTATCTTGGAAGGGCAAGAACAGAGAACCGGAAAAGCAGTCGCAGCAGAGAGGAGGCGTGACGTATGAGAGTTGTTGGGTTAAAGGTTGTTGTCTTGTCGCGCCTCGGCAGAGCCTGCCGCTGAGTTCCGGCAATCGCGCCTGAGAAGTCATCGGCCGCCCTGTTGCGGGTGGTCGTGCTTGCAGGATCATTACCGTTGGCGTGACGAGCGTCCGCGGCCTTTTTTCGGGCAATCATTCCCGCTATAGCCCCGGAACAACCACCTTACGGCTAATTCTGCACCCCGGCGTGCACGCGCCGGGTGCATCATCGTGACGCGAAAACGAGGAAACGGAAAATGAACTTACGTGATCTGGGATGGGATAGATCCCTGGAGAAACAGTTTGAGTCATTTCAGAAGAAAGGCCTGACGCCGGCCCGCGTAGCGCGCGAGCGAAGGCGAGACTACGTCGTTTTTTCAAGCCAGGGTGAGCTGGTGGCAAAGGTCTCGGGAAAGTTCCGGCACGCCGCGCGCAGCCGCGCCGAACTGCCGACGGTCGGTGACTGGGTCGGATTGGTCGTGCGTCCCGATGAACAGAGAGGCACGATCCACGTGCTCCTGCCAAGGAAGAGCAGTTTCTCCCGCAAGGCCGTGCTCTCCGGCGGAATGCCGGACACGGGCGGCAGGACTGAACAGCAGGTACTTGCAGCCAACGTGGACGTGGTGTTTCTGGTCGGCGGCCTGGACGGAGATTTCAACCTCCGCCGGATAGAACGGTACGTGGCGGTGGCATGGGATAGCGGAGCGATTCCGGTGGTTGTCCTGAACAAGATCGACTTGTGCGATAACGTCGAGAAGCGCGTACAGGAGGTCGAATCGATCGCGCCGGGACTTGCCGTTCTCGCGGTGAGCGCCACGGGAAATCAGGGGCTTGACGAGTTGCATGAATACGTTGCAGTGGGCAAGACGGCGGCGTTTCTTGGCTCCTCCGGCGTCGGCAAGTCGACTCTGATCAACAAGCTGATCGGCAGCGACCGACTCGAGGTTCGCCCGGTGCGCGAGCACGACAGCCGGGGCAGACACACCACTACCAGCCGGGATATGCTTATCCTGCCATCCGGGGGTGTGGTGATTGACACTCCCGGCCTGCGCGAAATACAGATGTGGAGTGACGAAGGGGGTCTGGAGCAGACGTTTGACGACATCGAAAGCCTTGCCGCACGCTGCCGGTTCCGTGACTGCCGGCATGAACAGGAACCCGGCTGTGCCGTGCAAGCGGCCCTGCAGGATGCAACCCTGGACGCCGGGCGGTACCAGAGCTACCTGAAGCTCAAGCGGGAGCTTAAACACCTCGCCATGCGACAGAATCCAGCGGAAGCGCGCCGCGCGCAGAGACAGAGGGGCAAGATGATCAGGCAACACTTCAAGGAGGTAAAGAAGCAGCGGTAGCACCGGGGTGCGGGAAACGGCGCCCGGCCGAATAGTGCGGGCCGAGGGCGTGGTTCACACCATTGTCAGCCTCGCATCCCGCAGCATGTGCAGGCTGTCGGCGACGTTGCCCACGAACGAGCGGTCGTGGCTGATCAGGAGGAATCCACCGGCGAAGCCGCAGAGCAGTTCCTCGAGAACCTCTATGGACTCGATGTCCAGGTGTGAGGTGGGCTCGTCCAGGTACAGGAACTCGGCTCGCGACAGGATGCACTTTACAATCGCCGCTCGCATCAATTCGCCGTAGGAAAAGCGGTCGATCGGTTCCCGCGCCTTGTCTTTCCGGATGAGCGCCGCCCCCAGATGCTGGCGGACGGCTGTTTCGTTGCAGTTGCAGGCCGCGAAGTTGTCCAGCAGAGTGCCGGCTTTGAAAAAGCCCTCCAGTCCCTGGGGGACGTACTCCGTCGTCACCCCGTCGTTAAGGTAGCACCTGCCTGCCAGGGGGGTCAGTTGCCTCTGGATGAGACGGATGATTGTAGATTTGCCGGAGCCGTTGGCCCCCATCAGGCATATCTTGTCCCGCGTGGTGGCCGACAGGCTGATGTCCTGCAGTAGCCGGCTTTCATCACGCGTGGCTTCGGCCCCTGACGGGCCGTCATACCGGAAACTCACGCCGTCAAGCGAGAAGACCCGCCGGTTCCTGACGTCGTAAGGAGGAAACTGCAGGTGCAGCTTCTTGGGCACGAAAGGCCTGGTCTCGGTGAGTCGTTCAACCTCTCTTTCGGCGCGTCGCTGTATTGCCTTGGCACGCTTGGCCATCTTTTTTGAAAGCCGGCTGATATGCGCTTTGGCCCCCCGCGCCCCGATCTTCTGCTTTTCTTTCTGAGCGGCCCAACCCGCCCTCCGCCGGCAGTCGTCCTGCAACTCGCCGATTTTTCTCTTTATTGCCTTCGCGAGCCGATGACGCGAGGCGAGGTCGGTGCTCCTGACTGACCGTGCCCGGCTGCATCCCCCGACAGTCCGGTAGATGCCGTGCTCCGAAATGAGGAGAGTGCTGTCGGCCAGGTTGTCCGTCAGGGTGCGATCGTGAGTGACCAGAATAATGCCCTTACCCCGGTCTTTCAGTGCCGCCACGTGGTTTTCGAAGGCGGTGATGCCCGCGATGTCCAGGTAGTTGGTCGGCTCGTCCAGCAAGTACAGGTCGTGGTCTTCCAGCAAAGTGCGGATGATGGCGCGTTTTTGTATCTCGCCGTCGGAGAGCCTGTCGGCGGGTTCCGCGGCCTCTATCACCTGGAATTCGTCGCACAGTCTTACGGCCCGGCCGGATAATTCCGGCAGCAGGCTGTAATTGCGATGGACGAGGTCCCGGTTGGCTTGGAGCAACTGGGGCAGATGTACCAGCGAGATCCCCGGCGCCAGGTTGATCTCTCCGCTCGCCCGGACATCCGAATCGTCCGACAGATCGTCACGACCGGTATGCCTTGATTCCACGAGATTCAGGATGGTCGACTTGCCGCACCCGTTCGCGCCGACCAGCGCCAGCAACCGTCCGCTCTGAACGGAAAAGGAGAGGCCTCTGACGAGAAGACGATCCGGGAGGCCTATGGATACATTCTTGAAGCTGACCAGCCTTGTGTGTCGCACCTGGATGCTCCGGACGGGGTCGACTGCTTACAGGATATGACCGATCAATGTCGGTTCCGCCAGGAAAATACGCTTCCCGCCTGGTATATCCAAGAACATAGTGGCGGTCGCAGAGTCCTGTTCATCGGCACCCGAAAGGGCATATTCCATGCGTTCAGGCGGTGAAGTGTCTTCGGAACAATGGGCCCGAGCGATGGTCACATTAGCACTCCCGGCCCAAGAAAGCACTTGATCTTACCCGTGACACGTCGTGATATTGAGGCTCACGAAGATCTTCCGTGGACCTGCGTTCATATCACCGGAGGTGCAAATGGTCAATCTCGCTGCATCGCTCGTACTCGCGGTTGCCCTGGCCGGTTTCAGCGCGAGTACCGCCAGTGCGGGGCAGACGGCGTTCTCTTATCACTCCCCCCAAGAGCTCAACACGCGGCTCGAGGAACTTGCGCGGCAGGACAAAACATCGGCCCGGATTAATAATCTGGGAACGACACCGGGTGGAATCGACATCCGGATGCTGCAACTGGGGCCGGAGGACGGCGAACTTCCCGCTGTTCTCGTGGTCGCCAACATGGAAGGAAACTGTCCGATTGCCTCGGAGGCCGCCTTTCGACTGGCCACGCTCCTGCTGGGCGACTGGAAGGAAGAACTCGCGTCGCACCGCTGGTACATTGTGCCGGTCGGCAATCCTGACGGGTACGCCAACTTCTTCACAAAGCCGTTGCACGAGAGCTTCGTCAACGCCCGGCCTTTCAATGACGACAACGACGACGCCGTGGATGAGGACGGGCCGGAGGATCTCAACGGGGACGGCTACATTACCGTGATGCGCCAGGCGCATCCCGAAGGTGTCTGGATGGCCGTTGAGAGCAATCCCATCCTCATGAAAAAGGCCGAGGCGGCTAAGGGGGAAAGGGGAGAGTATCGCCTCTTTGTGGAAGGAATCGACAATGACGGTGACGGGGTGATAAACGAGGACGCTCCCGGGGGGGCGAATCCCGGGCACAACTTCCCCCACAATTTCACACATTATACGAAGACGGACGGACCCTGGTCGGCCAGCGAGGCAGAGTCGCGCGCCCTGATGTCGTTTGCCTTTGACCACCCGGAAATAGCCATGGTCCTGGTGCTGGGACACACCAACACCCTGAGAACGGTGCCGGAGAGTTCCCGCAAGGCGGAAGCCGCGCAGGACTCGTACAAGATTCCCGAGCATATGGCCCGGCATATGGGGGTCGAGCCGGAGTCTGAGTTCACCATGGAGGAGCTGCTGGCGATGGCTCGTGAGGCGTTCGGGATCGAGGACGTGACAGAGGATATGGTGCTGCAATTCCTCGGTGCCGGGGCCGCCGTTAACCCGGACCGGAACGATCTGCCCTATTGGAACGAGATCAGCACCCGCTATAAGGATTTTATCAAGGAGGCCGGGCTGGATGCGGAGCGTCTGGCTTCGCAGGGTTTCCCGTCGGGGTCGCTGGATGAATGGGCGTACTACCAGTACGGGGTGCCGTGCTTCAGCATGGATTTCTGGACCCTGCCGGAAGCGAAGAAGGAAGAAGGAGTCGAGGACACGGCGTTGACGCCGGAAAAGGTCGAGAAGATGTCGAACGAGGAATTCCTCGAGTTGGGAGAGGAGAAGATCAGCGCCTTTCTCAAGGCAAGCGGCGCCCCGGCCCACTTCTCGCCCGATATGGTGATAAATGCACTGCAGGGAGGCATGCTTACGACCAAGAAAATCGCTGAATTCATGCGCGAAGCAAAGAAGAAGGAGGAGTCGGGCGGTTTGGACGAAACCGAGCAGGCTCTCTATGACTATAACCCCGACGCCTTCGTCGCATGGCAACCGTACGACCATCCCACCCTGGGCAGCGTTCAGATCGGGGGCATAAAGCCGTACGCGGCGCTTACGCCGCCTCCGGACTCGGTCGAGGCGCTGCTGGAAAAGCAGCTTCCCTTCGTTCGAGAGCTGGCTGGCCTTCTACCCGAGGTGTCCATCGAGAAAATCAACGTCGAGAAAGAGAGCGCCGACGTCTGGCGCGTCGAGGCGTGGGTTGCCAATACCGGGTTCCTGCCTTATCCGGTTCATCAGGGCCAGCGGTGCCTGCGACCGACGCCGGTGGTGGTGACTCTGTCCGGCGAGTCGATGACGCTGCTTGAAGGCCGGTCGAGGCGCGTGCTGGGCCTGCTGGAAGGTGCGGGAGGCGTCGAGCGCGTAAGCTGGGTGTTCAGTGCGAAGGAGGGCCGCAGTATCACGCTGGAAGCACGCAGCTTCAGCGCCGGCGATGACGAGAAAACCATCGTTCTGAAGGGAGGTAGTCAGTGATGAGAACAACATGGTCAATTCTGCTGGCTGTTTTCCTGGCGGGTACAAGTCTGGCCCCGCGAATTGCGGCCGAAAAGGTGAAGCTGACGTTCGATCATTTCTACGATGGTCCGGCCGTTACTGAAGCCCTGGAACGCCTGCACGGAGCGTATCCGCATCTGACGGAACTTCGATCAATCGGCAAGAGCGAGGAAAACCGCGACATCTGGCTCTTCACCATAAATAATCCGAAGACGGGTGCGGACACCGAGAAACCCGGGATCTACGTCGACGGGACAATTCACGGCAACGAGATTCAGGCGACCGAGGTGTGCCTGTACCTTGCCTGGTACCTGCTGGATTCATACGACAGCATCCCCGTCGTAACGGAACTGGTCGACACGCGTGCCTTCTATATTGTTCCCGTTGTCAACGTTGACAGCCGGTGGCGCTTTTTTACCGACGCGGCCGGCTTTGACCACGGCAGGAGCCCGCGCATTCCGTACGATGACGACCACGACGGGTTGGCCGACGAGGATGGCTACGAAGACCTTGATGGCGATGGTGAAATCCTCGAGATGAGGGTCCGGGACCCGTTCGGGGAGTTCAAGAGCCATCCTGACGATCCACGTGTCATGGTCAGGGTCAAGCCGGGCGAAACGGGAGAGTGGAGGTGGCTCGGCAGCGAGGGGATCGACAACGACGGGGACGGACGGTTGAACGAGGACCCGTCCGGGTACCTGGATATTAATCGCAACTACGGATTCAAGTGGCAACCGCCCTACGTGCAGGGCGGGGCGGGTGACTTCCCGATGTCGGCAAAGGTGACGAAGGCAATAGCAGACCTGGTTGTCTCGAAACCCAACATCTGCTTCAATTTCGCGTTTCACAACTCCGGCGGCTTGATCGTACGGGGCCCCGGCTCAAAGCTGGCCGGGTCCTATCCTCCGTCGGACGTCAATGTCTATGACTTTCTCGGCAAGGAAGGCGAGAAGATCATTCCCGGTTATCACTACATCGTCGGTGTGACGGACATGTACACGACGCACGGTGATTTCGACGAGTGGATGTTCTCGAATCTCGGTATATACGGTTTTGTGGGTGAACTGTACATGAGTCGCCAGGAGCAGTACCGGGAGCCCGGTCGGGCCGCCCGCCCCGGAACAGAACCGGAGCAGGAATACTACGGCGGCGTGCCCGGCGAGGAAAGGCAGAAATTCAACGATTTTGTGAATCAGGGCGTGATGTTCCGTGACTGGAAGAAGTTCGAGCACCCGCAATTCGGTCAGATCGAAATCGGCGGCTGGCGAACCTTCACCACCAGGATACCGCCGGCCTTCATGCTGCCGGAAATGGTTCACCGCAACGCCTCGCTGGTCATTTTCGCGGCCGGGCATGCACCCGATATCAAACTTGAATTAATCGAGGCTGAGGAGCTTGGAGACGGTCTTCACCGTGTCCGCGTGCGCGCTTCCAATGCCAATGCCATACCGACGCTATCCGCCAAGGCCCTGCGGCATGACCTTGTGCGAGAGGATTTTCTCAGGATTGAAGGCAAAGGCATTCAGGTAGTTTCCAGCGGCATAATTGAGGACATTCATCTGGACCGGGTTCAGCCGGTTCGATACCGGCCGGGGACGATCTTCACCAGCATTCCGTCTTTCGGCAAGAGGGACGTACAGTGGATCGTGAAAGGAAGCGGTAAGGCGACGATTACGTTCGAATCGGTCAAGGCTCAGGATCAGTCCATTTCCGTGGACCTGTGATGCTGCCGGATTGATAGTGGCTGACCCGTGGGCAGGACACGGTGACGGTTTAACCTTAGACGGATCAGTTGCTTATGGTCCGCGTACGGATCAGTGCGGCTATCGGGAATCCAGGCCGTAAAGAATTGTCTTGACAAAACGGGCGATGGGACGTATAAATAGAGTTAGCACCACGTACTGCATCATTTGTTTACCACGCGTTTATGAGGTGAGAGTATTGCGCAAGCGTTAAGGGATTATAGGCGCCAACCTTAATTCGAGGAGGTAAGGATGCGTAACGCCTTTCAGTCCCTTAAGTTCACGGTGCTGCTCGCCTTCATTGTTCTTGCTCCACTGATCCTCTCCACCGCAGTCAAAACGGCCACTCCGCCGGGCGACGTGGATCCAAACGGTTCCGGCGCCTACGGTCAGGCACCAGCCTGCCTGGAGGTCAGTCCCGATACCCTCTGGTTCTTCGGCAACCTCTGCTGGACCACTTTGACGCCGGACGAGATGGACTCTCAATTTGTCATGGTGTCCAATTGCGACACCGGGACGCTGGAGTGGGTAGCCTCGGTCGACCAATCCTGGATCGGCCTCGAGCCTGACAGCGGCCAGAATTTCGATTCAGTGGCCGTATGGATTGTATGGTCGGAAATCCCGGATTTCTTCACGCCTCCATTGCCGGGCGATACGATACTGCTGTCAGCCATCATCACGGTGGAGGCTCCTGGTGCGACTAACTCGCCGCAGCATGTCACTGCCATGCTTGGCCTGTACTGCGAGTCGGATTCCTGGATACTTGTCGTCGAGCCATCCCGGTTCGATCTCGTCGCGGCCCCGGGGGATACACTCGTCGAGACGTTCTACGTCTCAGAGGCGAGCGGGCGAGAGGTCGAGTTTGAGCTTTCCAACAGCAGCGATTGGCTGACGTTTCCGCCTTCCGTTGATTCTCTCACCACGCCGGATTCCGTTCAGTTTTATGTGTCGACGGCGGGCCTGTCACCGGGAGTGTATCACGATACTATACTGGCCTTTACGTACGCCGAGCCGTCGAATTCGCCCGTCCGGGTCCCGGTTGAGTTGACCGTGTACGACACCGGCGGCCTGGAGCTGGCGGTCGATCCCACGCACCTTGAGTTCGTTGCGACGACGGGCATACCGCTTGAAAACTCGCTGTACATCTGGGAAAAGAGCGGTGATACAACCGTCATACTGTCCTTCTGGAACAGCAGCTCCTGGCTGCAACTGCCCTTGTTCCTGGTGGCCCCGACCACGCCGACGACGCTGTGGGTAACGGTTGATCCCGCCGGGTTGCTGCCGGGTGTCTACCATGACACTGTCGTGATTTCCGGCTACGATTCCACCACATGGATCGGCGACCTTGCCGTGCCGGTTACGCTTACCGTCCCGGGTGACTCCGACCTCGTGGTGCTGACCGAGCCGATGTCGTTCAACTGGACGGTGAATCAGGGCGAAAAGGTGTACGATTCGCTCTTCGTCGATGAACGCTTTGGCCGGTCGGTGGAGTTCATGGTATACAGCCTGCGACCCTGGCTGATCGTCCCAGGGTCAGGCACGGATATCTTTGCTACCCCCGAGACTCTTCACATCGGAGGTGACGCTACGTCACTTGATCCGGGTACGTACACCGACTCGATCATTGTATTCCCGGCCATTGATTGTACCTTTGTATCCGCGGCCGTCGATCCGATGCTGTTTCCGATCGTGCTGGTTCCGGTGGCGATGACGGTCGTTCCCTCGCGGCCAGTGGTTCACACCATCCCCACCCATTTTGCGTTTACCCTCAACCAGGGTGACACGCTCGACAACCAGTGCCTGCTGGTGTATGAAGAGAGCGGCGGCAACGTGCCGTTTGCCGTGCAGACGACCCAGGGAAGCAGCTGGCTGCAACCGGGCCCAGGCCCCACGGACATGGGTGTGACCCCGGATACCGTGTGCTTCGCCATCTGTACGGACATGCTCCCGCCAGGCATCTACGTGGACAGCCTTATGATTTTCGACCCGCTTGATGACACCCTGTCGTTTGAGCCCGTCAAGGTGCCGGTTGTCCTGACCATCGCCGGCGAACCACCGGAGTGGGTGGTGGAGACGCAGCCGGCCTCGCTGCACTATGCTCTGCCCGAAGAGACCGTGCTGTATGATTCGCTGCTGGTGTACGAAAAATACGGTTTCATGGCTCACTTCGTCATTTTCAACGGCAGCTCATGGCTTGACATTCTATCGGTACCTCCCCCGCCGGGTGTCTTTGTTACCCCGGAGATGATTGACCTGAGAATCCACACGGATTCGCTGCCGCTCGGCATCTACTACGATACCATCCACATCTACCCGGATACCGGCTGGTCGGATCCCTTCCTTCCGGTGGCGGTTCCCGTCGTCCTGACCATGGCGCCGCCGGAACCGATCCTGCACGTTGTGCCGGAGCGCTTTGATTTGAGCCTGAACACCGGCGACAGTCTCCTTGGCCAGAGGATGTGGGTATATGAGGAGAGCGGCGGCATCGTGCCGTTTGCGGTCTACACCGCGCTCGGCAGCCCGTGGCTCCAGATTTGGCCCGACTCGACGTGGATGCGACACACGCCGGATTCCGTGCATTTCGACGTGTACGCGGGCAGCCTGCCGGCCGGAGTGTACACCGACACTATTATCGTCACCAACTCGCTGGCGCAGATTCCACTTAATGCCGAAGTAAAGGTGCCGGTGGTGCTGACGGTTTCAGGCGGGCCGTCGGAATGGGTCGTCAAGACCGTACCCACGTCGTTTTACTTTTCGATGCCGGATGAATACATAGTCTTTGACTCGCTCTGGGTGTACGAGGAGGGCGGTCAGCCGGCACACTTCTTCGTCAGCGATCGACGCATATGGCTCGACATCGTTTCGACGCCACCGCCCGCGGGTGTTTTTGTGACGCCGACGATGCTGACGATAAAGGTTCACACCGATTCGCTTTCCTACGGCACCTACTACGATACTATCGACATATTCCCGGACACCGGGTGGCCGGATCCGTTCGAGGCCGTTCATATTCCCGTAATGCTGGACGTGGTGCCCGGGTGGGTCGGAGATTCACTTCTGATTCCGTCGCTCGTATTCGGCACTCCTTTCCCGTCGCCTCAACCGGTTTTGTGCGTGCTGACCAAATCGGCGTCAGGGGCCACCATCCCCATCGAGATTCCACCGGGTGTCACGGTGCATGACGTGTCATTTGAGGGTTTGCCGACGGAATCGTGGGACTTCAAACTGGTCGATATTAAGAATGATTCCGGGTTCGTGGTGGTTAACCTGGCCAACAGCTCCGGCAAGTACATCCCGGCCGGGGTGACCTGGTTGTTCGACATTGAGTTCTCCACGTCGATGGACTGCCGCGACGATCAGTATATTCACTGGGATACGGCGCTGTCGGCTGACCCGTCCAGGCAACTGAAGTTCTCGGACGTGATGCACCAGACCTTCGTGGTCGGGTTTGACTACTACCGTGACTCGACCCTGATTCCCGGCTATACACCGGGCGACTGCGACGGTGTCCCGCCCGTCGACATCGGCGATCTGACCTCAATGATCGGCTACATGTTCCTGGGTGAGCCTGCTCCCCTCGAACTGAACGCGCTGGACGTCAACGGCGACTGCGGCGGCCCGGACATCGGCGACATAACTTACTTTATCGCCTACCTGTTCCTCTTCGGAGAAGAGCTTCGCTGCGGCTGCCTTGGCGCTGACGTACCGGTCGCGGCCAAGCTGAGCACCGATGTTCGGATTCTTACGGCGTGGGAAGGTGGCGCGACGATTATCAGCCTGGCGTCACCCCACGACGTGCGCGGGTTGCAGCTCGAGTTGAGCGGTCCCGAGGACGCGTCGGCGGTGAAGCTGACTGGTGAGGAGTTCGACCTCGTGTATGGGCAGGCCGGCAGTGTTGTCAAGCTCGGGCTGTTCGACGCTGACGGCGGCACGATGATACCGGCCGGTACGACGCCGGTTATCCGCCTTGACGGCGAGTATGAGGTCACCTCCGCACTCGTAGCCGACGAGAATCACCATGTCATTACGCCGCTTGTCAACGGTGCGGCCAGGGGTAGCGCCATGCCCGCTGACTTTGCGTTGGAACAGAACTACCCGAATCCGTTTAACCCGGCGACGGATATTAAGTTCAGCCTTCGTGAGGCGTCACACGTGCGGCTGGAGGTTTACAATATCATGGGCCAGAGAGTCGCCACGCTGGTCGACAAACGGCTCGAAGCCGGGTCGCACGTCGTCACTTGGGATGCCAGCGATGCGGCCAGCGGCGTCTACCTGTACCGGCTGCAGGCCGGTGATTTCACCCATACCAGGAAGATGACGCTGCTGAAGTAGTGACCTGAACGCCGAAAACCGGCACAATGAAGGGACAGGCTGTCGGGGCCTGTCCCTTTTGTTTGCGTAAAGCTCGCCCCTGGTCGCGGCCGGGCCTGCCGGCCAACGTCAGGAGATCCTGCGGATGACGTCGAGCAGGGAGCCGTCCCGCCACTCAATCACGTGCACAACTTCATCGGACGTCTCGGCCTGCGGCGGGATGATTCCGAACTCGCCGGCCCGCGCAACCGATTTCTCGTGCAACTCGTCCATCGAGATCAGCTTGACGCCGAACTCGCCGCCGCGCTCGAGAATGCTGTCACGGTAGGTGCTTTTGCTTTTCGGGTTGACGGCCGCGTACTCCTCGGTGACGACCACGTCAATAACCTCGCCGGGAGTCGTCCGGGTGTACACGCGGTCGACGACCTTGGGGAATCCCTTGCCGTCCTTGCCCGTGGCCAGCGGCATGAAGATGATGGCGAGATCGGCTCCGGCCGCAACGTCCTGACCGCCGCCGATACCGCCGATAGTGCGGCCGTTGGCGCACACGGTGTTGAGGTTGAATTCACGGTCAACCTCCAGCGTCGAAAGCACGGCCAGGTCAAGCATGTTCACGGCGGCCTCCTTGTTGGCCACGGAAGCGTAATAGGCCGTCGTGATCTCGTGATGGTGGTGGTTCGTCAGCAGGGAATCGAACACTTTCGGGCTCGGCTCGAACAACTGCCCGTGCATAAGCTGGTACAGCGTGCCCTCATCGAGCATATCGACGTGCAACGAGGTGACCCCGCCGATTGAGAAGTTGGCGCGTATTTTTGTTTCCTTGAGCATATTGCGGATGTTCTCGAGGATAAGCAGCCCCGCGCCCGAGCCGACCTGGAAGGCAAATCCGTCCCTGACCACCCCGGCCGCCTTGATGACTCGTGTGATGTTTTCGGCCACCCGGGCGTTGAACGGATTGCTTTTCGCCTTCTCCACGTCGAGCGTCCCGGAGCCGATACCGGACGACAGGCCGGGGTCGTCCACCTTCACCACGAAGTCCACCTGCTCCATCGACAGCGGTGTAGGCATGATCAGCTTGTCGCTGACCGTCCCCGCCAGCAGGCACACGTACCGGGCGTACTCGGCGTCGGCGGAGAAGAGACCCACGGGGCCGCACAGGTGTTCCGGTCTGCCCAAAACGCCGTTGGCGTTGCCGTGCACGTCGGCCATCGGCACGGGTCCGAAAGCGACCCTGACGTCGACCTCGCCCGTCTGGAGTTTCCTTACCCGGTTGCCATGCGAGAAGCCGACCGAAACCCAGGGCAGCAGGTCTCCCCGGACCACGTTGCCCCCGAACTTGCGATAGACGTTTCCATAAATACCGCCGATCGTTCCCGCTTTGACGGCCTCGATCAGCCAGGGATCGACGTGGTCGAAAAAGGCATTGCCGTATATCCTGATGTCCCTCTTGCCGGTTTCCCGCAGTTTTTCGACGACCAGTTGGAGGCCCTTGTCGCCGAACCGGTAGTAGTGGGGATAGGAGATCGTGTCTCCGTCCCGAATCAACTCCATGACGGCATCGAGCGTGGTTACCTTGTTCCGCCGGTGGGGGATCCGTGTGGTGATTGGGCGGCCGACAAGGCGACCGGAGTAAGTCTTATCGTTGAAAGCGGAGTTGAAAGGTTCGTATTCTTTCCCGTTGAATTTCATGGCTGTCTCCTCGTGTCAGTGTCTTGCCCACAGGCTATGTGATGCTGCGGTGGATGTCAAGTATGGTCGGCCCGTGCGTTGCGACCGGGCAAGAAACTCTTTGCGAGCAGGGCCGGCAGTGCATAGATTGCCGTATCAGTGATTCACATGCTCGGACATCGTGCGACCGGGATGCCCTGCGGCAGATCATGGACAACGGTACGGGCGCGCACGGCGGGTCGCGCGGTCCGTCTCGTCATCTTCCTTGTCTGCGCAAGCGAGTGTCCGATCGCGGCGGCGACCATCGAGGGGCTTGTTGCCGAGCGACTTACAAGGCAGCCGGTGGCGGGGGCCACGGTCCGCGTAATCCAATCTTCGCACACCGCCGTGACGGACGAGGCCGGGAGGTTCCTTATTGCCAATGTTGCCCCCGGCCATTACGATATCAGGCTTTCCCATATCGGGTATGCTGACGCCTCGAGGCGGGTGGTCGTGGCCCGCGACGAAACAGCGAGGCTGACCGTATTTCTCCGGACAATTACCACCGACGTCGGCGGGCTGACCGTCACCGCTACCCGCTTTGGCGAGGCCGTCTTTTCGTCCGCACAGAACGTCTCGGTAACTCCCGCACGCAGGTTTGCAGAGCGCGATTTCAGTACTACCGCCGAAGTGCTGCGTGAAGAACCGGGAGTACTCGTTCAGAAAACGACTCACGGCCACGGTTCCCCGGTCCTGAGAGGCCTGCTGGGCAAGTATGTTCTGCTACTGTACGACGGCATCCGTTTGAATAAGCCGACCTTTCGCTTCGGTGCCAACCAGTACCTGAACACGGTCGACCTTGCAACGGTGGACAGGGTTGAGGTGGTGCGCGGACCGTCCTCCGTGATGTACGGCAGCGACGCTATCGGGGGTGTTATCAATCTCGTCCCGCTTCCGCCTCGGGCCGGGGGTACGGGGATCATCCTGAACCCGTCTATGGTGACGCGTTACTCGAGCGCGGACGACGGCAAGAGCGTCAACCTCAGGCTGACCGGCAGCTACCGATATCTCTCTGCACTCTATGCCGTGACCCTTAAGGATATCGGGGACCTGCGCGCCGGTGGCGAGGTCGGGAAGCAAAGACCGACCGGCTGGCAGGAGGCGAATCACAGCACACACCTGTTCATCCGGTTGGACGAAAACAGCCTCCTGAGGCTCGATTATCTGGCCGTTCGGCAAACGGAAGTGCCGCGCTACGACAGATACGTCAGCGGCGATTTTCAGGAGTACGTCTATGATCCGCAGGACCGGGACCTGCTGGCCCTGACTGTCACGTCCGACGATCTGGGCTCGTCCGTTCACTCCGTCAAGGCTGCCGTGGCGTTCCAGAGGGAGGTCGAGGGATACATCGAGCAGAGGACCGGCTCGGCAGAGGTGACGCAGTCGGAGGATGAAGTCAGGACCTGGGGAGGCTACGTTCAGCTTGCATCAGTCCTGCGGTCCGTCCACTGGCTCAGCTACGGCCTGGAGCACTACCGGGACAGGCTCGATACACGGAGAATGCGGATGAGCGGGGGCGCGACGTGGGATGTCAGGCCGACGTTTCCGGATGAATCGGAGTATCGTTCCACGGGACTGTTCCTGCAGGATGAATGGCGGCTGCAAAAGAACGTGGCGCTGACCACCGGCGTGAGGTACAGCCGCTTCGCCATCGATTCGCCGCTGGAGGATCCCTTTGGCCGCTTCGAAGATTCGTTCGATGACGTTACGGCGGCGTTGTCGTTGAGTGTGAAGCCGGACCCGGCGGTACACATCCTGGGTCGCTGGTCACGGGGCTTTCGGGCTCCTGATCTGAACGACGAGGTGGTCCTCAAGGTTTCCAGCAGCGGTGTGGATGCCCCGAGCCCGGGTCTCGGACCGGAGCATTGCAACAACTTTGAGCTTGGCACGAAGGTACGGACTGCCCGGATGCAGGGCAGCCTGTTTCTGTTTTACAACCAGTTGAGCAACCTTATCGATCGCCGACCGGGGACATATGACGGTAAGACCTACTTCGACGAAAACGGAAACGGCGTAAAAGACAGCGCCGAATTTGATATCTTTCAGAAGTACAACGTGGGCAGGTCTCACATCTACGGGTTTGAGTACGAGAGTTTCTTCAAGATTTCCGAGAAGTGGGAAGCCCGGGCGGCGTGTTTCTGGACCCGGGGAGAAAACCACACTGCGAACGAGCCGCTCAGCAGGATACCACCGTTTATGGGCATGGTCTCCATCCGGGTGCATCCGCACGCCCGGGGCTGGGTCGAGCTGTTTGTCCGGATGGCCGGTGAGCAAAGGCGTCTGTCCACGCGCGATATAGACGACACCCGCATCGGGCCTGAAGGTACGGACGGCTGGGCGACACTCAATTTCAGGTCACACGTCGAACTCGGACCGACCTTTGTAAATATCACCCTTGAAAACGTCACGGACCGGGCATATAAGGAACACGGGTCGGGAATCTGCTCAGCGGGCCGGGGCGTAGTCCTGGCGGCGGGACTGGACCTGTAAAGGCTGAGCCGTCTTTCCGCCCCGGTGTGCCGGACCGGCCTGCAAAAAAGGTCTTGCCACCGGGCTGAATCGACGTATTATAATAAACACCACAGCCAGACTCCCTGGCGGCTTACAAAGCGATAATATTCAGGCGTAAGGAGATCGTATATGGCAGTCAAACGTCTGTTCAGCAGTTACGGCCTCGAGAATCACGGCATCACCAATGTCCGGCACGTGCACTGGAATCACAACACGCCCATGCTCTACGAGGATATTATCAAACACGACGAAGGTTGTGTAGCACATCTGGGTCCGATAGTAGTCAGGAGCGGTCTGCACACGGGCAGGGCAGCCAAGGACAAGTTCATCGTGGAGGAGGAAGACACGAAGGGACAGATTTGGTGGGGCAAGGTGAATCGGCCGTTCTCGCAGGAGAAGTTCGACCGCCTGTTCGGCCGCCTGCAGGCCTACCTGCAGGTGCGGGACCTCTTTGTCCAGGACTGCTTTGCCGGTTACGATCCAAAGTACCGGCTTCCCATCCGGGTCATCACGGAGACGGCCTGGCACAGCTTTTTCGCGCGCAACATGTTCATTCAGGCGGACCCCAGGGACCTCGTCAGCCACGTGCCGGAGTTCACGGTCTTGCACGTACCCAATTTCCAGGCCATGCCCGAAATCGACGGGACCAACTCCGAGGCATTTATTATCCTTAACCTCCATCGGAAGCTCGTGCTCATCGGGGGGACCGCCTACGCCGGGGAGATCAAGAAATCGATCTTCACCGTCCTGAATTTCCTCCTGCCGCAGGAAAACGTGCTTTCCATGCACTGCAGCGCGAATGTCGGCTCCGAGGGTGACGTGGCGCTCTTTTTCGGCCTGTCGGGAACCGGCAAAACGACCTTGTCGGCCGATCCTCATCGTAAACTGATCGGCGACGATGAGCACGGGTGGAGCGCCACGGGCGTGTTCAACTTTGAAGGCGGCTGTTATGCGAAAGTCATCAATCTCTCCGAGGAGTCGGAACCTGAGATTTACGCCACCACGCGCCGCTTCGGCACCATCCTGGAGAACGTAGCCTTTGACAACATCACCCGCCGGCTCGATCTTGGCGATGCCACGCTCACGGAGAACTCTCGTGCCGCATACCCGCTGAGTCACATACCCAACGCTCTTGGCGAGAGTATGGCCGGCCATCCGCGGAATGTCGTCATGCTCACGGCGGACGCGTTCGGGGTCATGCCGCCGCTCTCGCGCCTCACCCCGGAGCAGGCCATGTACCACTTCATCTCCGGGTATACGGCAAAGCTGGCCGGCACCGAGGCCGGTGTGACCGAGCCGCAGGCCACGTTTTCAGCCTGTTTCGGTGCCCCCTTTATGGTTCTGCATCCGACGCGATATGCCGAGCTTCTGTCCCAGAAAATACGGCGCCATAATGTTCCATGCTGGCTGGTCAATACCGGTTGGAGCGGCGGCCCGTACGGCGTCGGCGAGCGGATGAAAATCGGTCACACGCGGACGCTTCTGAACGCGGCACTCGGCGGCGCGCTGTCGACGGTTTCATTTGATACTGATCCGGTCTTTGGCGTTCAGGTGCCCGTGGCCTGTCCCGGGATTCCCGAGGAAATCCTCAAACCGCGGCGAACCTGGACTGATAAGGAAGCCTATGACCGGCAGGCCAGGCATCTGGCCGAGCTGTTCCGGAACAACTTCAAGGAGTTTGAGAGCGACGTACCGAAGGAAGTACGGACGGCAGGTCCGTAAACCAGGCCACGCTATCGGGTGCCTGCCGAACCGCGGCGTCACGCCAGTCAGTCCGACGGCCGGACTATTGCTTTGACATCGACGCGCCGGCCGGTATACCGTGTGTTAGCAAGTTCTGTGGGGTCCGAGTCCGGCCGCAGAGGGAAGGGAGGGATACAACCACATGCCCGTCGTGAAAACCCGCGACATGGAGCCGCGCGACAACTACTTCGTCGCTACCTGTACCCATGTGCATGAGTCGAGCGAAATAGATGCTTGCGCACGCAGGAGGCTCACCTGGCTCAAGAGCATGTACGAATCGGGGCTACGCGTTAAGGTCGGAGCCGTGGATGGCAGCCCGGTCGGTTTTCTGTACATCATGCCCATCGAGGTCTGCCCGGGAGGGGCGTTGGGAAAGGACCTGCTGGCCATTCCCTGTCTGTTCGTTGAAAAGCGGGCGGGTGGGAAGGCCGTCGGGCGGTCGCTCGTGGTCGACGCCGAAGATGAAGTGAGGCGGCAGGGGAAGAAGGGACTGGCCACGGTGGCGTTCTACCATGACTTCTGGTTCATGCCGGCGCCCTTTTTCGAGCGTTGCGGCTTCACGGTGGCGGACCGTAAAGGCAAAACGGCCGCGCTGTGGAAAGCTCTTGACCCGTCGGCCGAACCGCCCCGGCTCCTGGAACGAAACTACATATACGAGCCCGCGGCAGGCCGGGTTGTGGTGGACCTCTTCTGGACAACGTTCTGCGGCACCAGCGACATTGAGGCCCACCGGGTGCGCGAGGTGGCTGCGGAGTTCGGAGACGCCGTCGTGCTGCGAGAGTATTGTGCCGACGATCGGGCGACCCTCTTGCGCTACCAGATTCCGCGCGGTATCTTTGTCAACGGCCGTGAAATAGGCTGGGGTCACGAAGCGCCCAGGGAAGGGATCCGCAAAGCCATCGGCGACGCCATCAAGAAAGTACACTGATCACCAATGGTCGCCGGCGATCACCATGCTTGTGATCCGCGCCCAACTCAGCAGGCTTGCGTTTGGTCAAACCGGATGCGGGCGGCACGGCCGGGGAGAAACGGTATTCACCTTGGCAGGACACTTCTAATCGCAGCCGTCTTGATTGCGTGCACCGTGACGACAGCCGCCACCGGCCGCGATCCCTTTGATGATGACCGACGAGGCTTTGTCGCGGGTACGGCTATCGGCCCGGGATTCACGTATCTCCGTGCCCGGAACGGCAGCGTCTCGCGCCACGCCACCAGGGGGACGCTCGCGGTTGACTTCAGAGTCGGCTACGCCCCGACCGAACGGCTGCAGTTTTACTATACTCACCGAACGTCGCTGTTTCTTGACGACCTGGGCGATGACTACGAGCGGCACCTGGACAAAGTGTCGCTGAAGACGGAAAAGGGTCTTGCATACTTCGTGCTGACTCCGTTCGCAATAGGCTGGTTTCTGTTTTCCACGGAGCAGCACTTGCTCGGGGGCCCGGCGGTTCACTACTATCTGAATCAGAGGGCGCCGTCTTGGTTCTTTGAAACCGGTTTTGGATGGTCGGCAGTCGCGAACCCCTTTGAGGACGACCGGCCCGCGTTCGAGTCCGATGGTATGCCGCTGGCGCTCGGCCTGTTCCTCGGCGGTGGATATGAAGCTTCACGTCACTTCCACCTCGCCTGCAACGTAACGTGGTCACACGCGGTCGAGCGGACGACCAACGACAGAATCACGTGGGACGCGCTGTCGGCCTCGCTTACCGCGAGCTTTGTCGGGTACTGAGTTGGAGCCGAACGAATAGCCCGGAGGCGGTAAGCCGTCGACGGGTTAACTGCGAAGCCCGAGGAGAAAGCCTGCATTGGGCTGCTTTTTTGTTTCAGATCTGCACGGAGATACCGAACGCTATCAGAAGCTGTTTGCCGCCGTCACTGACGAACTGCCCGCGGCGGTGTTTCTCGGCGGTGATCTCCTGCCGTCGGCCGCGGCGCGGGTCGCCGCCGCCGGCTCATCCGATCATGATTTCGTGACCGCGTTCCTGGTGCCGGGATTTGCCGAGACACGGCGGATCTGCGGCTCGAAGTACCCGCGCGTGTTCCTGATCCTGGGTAACGACGACAGGCGCGACGAGGAGACGGCGATAGTGCGCGGGGAATCCGGGGGCTTGTGGGAGTACGTGCACGAACGCTGTGTGCCGTTTTCATCCTTTCGTGTGTGCGGGTACGCCTGCGTGCCGCCTACGCCGTTTCACTTGAAGGACTGGGAGCGATACGACGTGTCGCGCCACGTTGATCCGGGGTCCGTGTCGCCGGAGCGGGGGTGGCGAACGACGCCGGTTTCGGAAAGGGAGATCCGGTACTCAACGATACAGCAGGACCTGGATCGCCTGGCAGGGAAGCAGGACCTGACCAGCGGGATAATGCTGTTCCACGCGCCCCCGTACAACACCGGCCTGGACCGTGCCGGGCTTGACGGCCGGATGGTGGACGGCGTGCCGCTCGACGTGCACGTCGGCAGCATTGCCGTGCGACGCTTTATTGAATCCAGACAACCGCTGCTGACCCTGCACGGCCACATTCATGAATCGCCCCGGCTGACGGGCGCCTGGCGGGAACGTATCGGTCGTACGTTCCTTTTCTCGGCCGCTCACGACGGTTCTGAGCTGGCTCTGGTGCGGTTTGACCCGGCCGGTCCGGAGACCGCATCCAGGGAACTGTTATAACGGCTTTTTCACCTGTGTGCCCAGAGACAGTTGCTTGGCGGTATCGGTTACGGCGTCGATCTTGGCGGCGTAGCTTGTTCTCTTCGTGATATCCTCATCGGTGACGAAGTGGGCGTCCAGCAGGCCGCCGGATCGATAGCCCGTCCTGAGGTAGTTCAGATGATCCAGGCACAGACTCCAGCCTTCAAGCCACTCCTGCAGCGCCTTTCGCTGTTCGTCGGTTCCGTCAAGATGCAACAGGATGTCGATATCACTGGCATCTCCCGCCGTGGCGTTCTTGGTGCTGCCGATCACGTAGAACGCTTTCACGCCGAAACGCTTGGGGTCAAGCTGGGCCGCCACGTGCTCCGCCATCAGCATCCGCCAGCGCCAGCTGCCATCCGGCCGTCTGTCACCGTGGTTCATACGGGGTTGGGCATCGGTGACGTCAAACGACGGGTCGGCCAGTATCCCCACCGCCTGGCCAAGCTCGGCATTCATCAGTACCCTCAGGATCGAGCCGTCGGTCACGCTGGCGACGTCGATCAGGCGGACGGTGTCGCCGAGCGACGAAAACTCGGGCAGCATGACGGGGAGCATGTTGGGCGAGCCGGTGAGAAACTTCTCGTTGAAAACAACGCTCTCGTCATCCGGGTACAGTGGCAGGTAGCGTATGCGTGCCTCCACCAGGTCCTGGAAGAAGTGGGTGCCGAACGACAGATCGGGAACGTAATTACCCTTCTTGCGCGCCAATTCAATCAGCACGGCCGTGTTGTTGATCTGAGAGTAAGTGACGTTGACGCCGAGCTTGATGTCACCGCGGCTGCCCCATCGTCCGGGACCCATCAGTATGAACTGCCGTTTCGGCAATACCTTGTTGAGTTGCCCGACGGCCTGGCCGACGGCCGCGAGGTCTTTTCGGGACGTTAGGGCCGAGTACTTCTCCGGGTCGATATACACGATGTGGGAGATGTCCGGGACCCGGCCGTTTGACACGTATCGGTTCGCGGAGAAGACTATCTTGTCCTGCGGGGTATCGTGGGGGATGGGGGACGCATAGTCCTCCTCGGTACGGCTCTGGGCACGGCACTGCAGAAGATACAGGTCGCGGCCGTCGTGGGCGAATTCAACGTCCACGGGCATGCGCAGTTCTTCCTCCAGCACCGCCATCATTTCACGGATCTGCTCGATAAAGGTCGAGTTGGAGAAAAGCCCTTCGAACGTCACCACCACGTCGTCCTCGTCGAAGTCGATGCTGGAGCCGAGAGGCTGGTGGAGGTGGCCGTCACGGTGTATGGACACGAGCTGGTTGATCTGCGGAAACTGGTATCCGAACTTCTTCAGCAGATCCGAGATGGCGACGGTTTCGAACACGTTCTTCTTGAGGTCGATGACGTCAATACGCTTCGGGGAATACCGCAGCACGTCGTCGGTCGTCGTGTTGACTCTCAACTGCGGCTGCCCGGGGGCCATCAGTATCGGATAATCGTCGCTGAGCCGATCCACGGCACGCGTGCCGAGCCCGGGGACCATCCGGACCAGGCCGTCCTCGCGATTGATCCTCGGGGACCAGCGAAACTCGTTCCGGCTGAATACGACGCCGGCAAACGGCGGCAGGAAGTAATCGCCCACCTGGGAGCCGACAACCTTCTGGATCATGATGGCCATTTCCTCGGCAAAGTCGAT
Source organism: Acidobacteriota bacterium (assembly GCA_035529075.1). Classification (NCBI taxonomy): domain Bacteria; kingdom Pseudomonadati; phylum Acidobacteriota; species Acidobacteriota bacterium. Next base: position 154,980 of record DATKXK010000005.1, read on the forward strand.
CAGCCCGCGCTCGGCCCGGTACTCGATGGGATCGGGGCCGAAGGTTGAGGCGTATACCTCGGCAATGGCATCCAGCAGGGCGTCGAGCTTCTGCCGCTTGCTGCCCTGGTTGGCCAGGAAAAGGCTCTTGTACTTGCCGGAGAATGCGGCGCCCACACGGTCTTCCAAAAGACTTGAGCTTCGCACAATCAGCGGGCCGTCGCCGAAATCGTCCAGCGCCATCGACAGACCCTTGATCATTTCGGTCGGAAACGCGGAATTCTTGAACGTCCGCACGATGTGCGGATATTCGAGCCGAACCTGGTCGATCGGCTTGTATTTCTGTTCAACGATCTCGTCGAGGTTATTGTAGTGCATGAAATCCAGGAGCATGTCGGAGGAGACATGCCACGTCTTGGGCACCTTCACCGCGCTCTGGCCCTTGACGCGTCTGGTGCCCTTCTTGACAATCTGCGAGGCAAGGTACAGGCCGGCGCTCTTGCCGCCCAGCTTGCCGTGGCTTTCAGGCGCAAAGATGATGTAGTTGAGCAGGTCGTGAAAATCACTGATCTTGATGTAGTTCTTGGCCACGTTTATATAGTCCAACTGGTCCGAAAGAAAGCGTCGGATAAGGGATACGGTGATCCCCTTGACGGCGGACGAGGTGAGGTCCGGTTCGCCCGGCGCCACGTGATGGAATCGGCGCACCGCGTCGGCGACTTCGGAGAGCGGGACGTTCCGGTTCACAACCTGCACCAGGAAACTCAGTTTATCTTCCTGAATCCATTTCTGAAGGCGCGACACCAGCTCGTCGTCAGTCATGTGTTCCGCCGCGATCTGGAAGATTTCGTCGGCCATGCTGATCGGCAGGGCCAGCGGAGCCTGGCGGTAGGGACGATTGGCCTGTTCCACGGCCTGGTCCTCCGCAACCCTCTTGTGCGAACTGGAGCTTTGCAGCAGCTTCTCGGCTTCAGCGACCCCGCTCCAGGAGAGGTAGTTGAGCATTTTGTGCGACAGTTTGATAAACAGGTTCCTGTCGGTCTGGCGAAGCAGTTCGAGCACCGTTCTCCACTCGCCGGCTTTGTGCTCGGCCAGGCCCTTCCTGGTCGTTTCCCAGTCCTGGAAGACCTGTTTGAGCTGGTAATGCAGGAGGAAGTGGCCGAGGCGATCGGCGATGGTCTTGATGAGCCGCGATTCCTCCTTGAGAAACGGCCCGTCGTCAGCCGGTGGCAATTCCTTGCCGTAGTATACGCTGATACTCCCCGCGGGCCTTTCCTGTACAATAATATCCGCACTCCTCACCCACGGTGTCTCCTCGAAATCGGGAGGCTGGAAGATGTCGTCCTCAAACACGATTTGGACCGAACAGATGTCGGGATACTGCATGCCCGGTGGAATGGCCGTGAGGAGTTCCTTGAAGGCCGTGGCCGGATCGACGTCCGGTCTGTTCAGCAGTTCTTCGATCGCGTACAGGCAGTTCAGCTCCTTGGCGCGCTCGTGCAGAGAGTCCAGGAGCTTGTTGACGGATTTTCTTTTGCCAGTCATGAGAATACCACACCCCGGCCATGGCGACCATCGACCCTGACTTTCAAGGGCGATGACAGCCGCACGTGGCGTACATTATCGGTTTCTGTGAACGTTGGCCGGCCGTTAAGCCAGGACCAGTCGATAGAATGCTCTCCATCGTGACGCACGGAGAAATAGCAGATCCGGAAGCTGGTGATGTTGTGGAAGAAGTGTGAGCCCTGGCTCAGTTCGACGTTCATTTCCGGCAAGGTAGCTTCCACGATTACCTTCGCGCCGGATATCTGGGCCCAGTTGACCGGCGTGCCGAGCCAGGGGTCGGTGCTTCCCCACCGGCCAAAGCCGATGAGCAGGTAAGGACGTCCCTCCGCGACCAGGCGGCGATTAAGTTTCTCAAGTTCCCGGGCGATCAGGGGCGTCCGGCGGGCACTGAACCGCTCCGGTCGGACGTAAACGACGTCATGGATTGTCTCGAAACACCCGTTTCCCATGACCCGGCTCGATGCGATCAGCACGCCGTCCGCGCTCAACTCGGTCTCGGCAACGTCCACTACTTCGTGCGAGACGACCATCGGCCTGACTTGCAGGAAGCCGAAACGCACCGGTGTGTCACTCCGGGAATCCACGGTCAGGGCGAACTCGATCTCGACTTTGGTTCCGACCGCTTTTTCAGACTGTTCGAGCAACTCCCGTACGAGGTCGTTCACCGGTATCTCGCCCAGTTGCAGGATGGGCCTGAAGTTGATAATGCGCGGCCCGTCGGCGGCTGTGCCCATTACGATCCGATCATCCTGTGCCACGTACGTGGACGCGACGTGGCGCAGGGTGTCGTCCATCTCGGCATCCGCCAGGCGGCACCTCACAAGATACTCGGTCTCCCGTAAGGGGTCAAAGGCCGGGGGTTTCCCCATGTTGACAGCCCAGAAGTCCGTCTGTGTCTGTTCCAGTTGGTCGGCAATAGTGAACGGCGGGTCGACCGACGGGTAAACCGGCGAGTACGACCAGCACTTGCCGCCGTCGACAATCGTTTTCCCCAGCCCCAGGGCCAGGCTGACGATACCGTCCTCAGGTTCGGCCCGTCCTACCGGGTAGAAATTGTAGGATCGCGCCACCCCGGAGACGGCCGGGTAGAAGCGATCCTGGGACCGCTGACCCACAACTTCCTGAATGATGACGGCCATCTTCTCCTCACTGATCGTCCGGCTGGTCATCGCGGCGTAGCTCCTGGCCGCACTCAGGTACGTGGATGCATAGACGAACTTTATTGCCTCGGTCAGCTTTTTGAATCGCGTGTCCGCATCGGCCTGGTTGTTCGGGATCATCTTGGTTGCGTAGATGCCGGCGAACGGCTCGAACATGGCGTCTTCCAGGAGGCTCGATGAGCGGACGGCCACGGGCTGGTGGATCTTGGCGACGAGGGCGCGCAGATCACCGACGACTGCGGCCGGAATCGCACCGTTCTGGAAGGCGGCGGCTATGCGCTCGTCAGGTTCATCGGACAGCGCGATGTCCTCAAGACGGTTCTGCTCGATAAAGGCGTCAAACACGTCGGTCGTCAGAACCGTGAGATTGGGGATGTTCACGGCAACGTTGCGAAACATGCCGGCCTCGAAATGCGACGCGAGCACCTTGTGCATGAAGGCGAGCCCCGATGCCTTGCCGCCGAGACCGCCCGAGCCGATGCGAGTGAAGGTTTCACGGCCGTCGAAGAACTGGCGGTCAAAACGAGGAATATCCGACGCACCGGATACGTACTGCCGGCGATTCACCGCACTTTTCTCCCTTCCCGGACCCAGGTAATACCTCAATACTCAAAATACCATCGATCGATCCGCCAGCCAATACAATTGTACCGGCACGTGAACGCAGGGTTCGGGCCGGTTCGTCACCGCGCGGACAATTCGTCATGGCGGCGCCGGCCGGAGGGCCTGTGTATGCTTGATCGTCGGAATCAGACCCAGCCGCGATCCCGGCAAGCGTGAACCACTCGTTCAACCGCGATTACGTAAGCTGCATCGCGCATGTACAGCTTCCTCTTACGTGCCAGCTCGCTTACGGCCTGAAATGCCGCAGTCATCCTGACGTCCAGCTTTCCCAGAACCTCGTCCTTCTCCCAGAAGTAGTTCATGTTGCTCTGAACTTGTTCGAAGTAGCTGCACGTCACGCCGCCGGCGTTGGCCAGGAAGTCGGGAATCATGAAGATATTTCGCTGCTCGATGGCGCTGTCGGCCTCCGGCGTGGTGGGTCCGTTGGCGCCCTCGGCAATGAGCTTTACCTTCTTGCTTATCTTATCGACGTTGTCGCCGGTAATCTGGTTTTCAAGCGCCGCCGGAATCAGGATGTCGACGTTTTGCTCGAGCCAGGCGTCGCCGGGAAGGACGTCGTAGCCCAGGGCTCCGGCTTTCTCCTTGTCGATGCCCCCGAACCGGTCGGTTATGCCAAGCAGGGCGTCTATGTCAATACCCTGCTCCTTGCGATAGGCGTATGAAACCTGGTCATTCTGGTCCCAGCACGAGACGCAGGTGACGGTACCGCCGATCTGCTGGTACAGCCGAATCGCGTATTGGGCTACGTTTCCAAATCCTTGGACCGAGGCCGTCGTATCCTGGGGTCGGATTTCGAGTTGTCGGAGAGCTTCCCGGACGGTAAAAATGACGCCGTAGCCGGTGGCCTCCGTGCGTCCAAGGGAACCACCCATGCCGACCGGCTTGCCGGTGATAAATCCGGGGTACTTGCCGCCGTGCAGGTGCTCGAATTCGTCGAGCATCCAGAGCATGTGCTGGGCACTGGTCATCACGTCAGGGGCAGGGATGTCTGATACCGGGCCGACGTTCTTGGCCAGTTGCCGTACCCAGCCCCTGCAAATCTTTTCCTGTTCCCGTGCGCTCAGGTTGTGCGGATCACAGACCACACCGCCCTTGCCGCCTCCCAGCGGTATGTCGACGACTGCGCACTTCCATGTCATCCACATGGCCAGCGCGCGGACGGTGTCGATGGTTTCCTGGGGGTGGAACCGGATACCTCCTTTGCACGGACCGCGCGCGTCGTTATGCTGCACACGGAAACCGTGCAGCACCTTGACGCTGCCGTCGTCCAGCCGAATGGGAATCAGAAACTGGTATTCCCGGAGCGGGTTGCGCAGCAACTCGCGCGTTGCTTCATCGAGTTCGAGGAAATCGGCAACTTTGTCGAACTGAGCCTGAGCCATTTCGAAGGCGTTGAATGCTCGATCTGCCATTGCCAAACCTTTCTTGGTAAGAGAGGCGACGTGCAGACCTCCGATACTGTGTCGACGGCCTGCCGGCGGCGCCTCTGGTGTTTACAGCTTAGTTATTTTTTTCACAAGGATTGATACTACTTTGGCCCGGTTTTGTCAAGCCGTCAGCTATATTTATCTGCCTGCCCGGCCATTGCTCGCACCGGACTATCTTGTTAACAGATAACCGGTTAGGCGCCGCGCGCCGCAGCCGCCGAGCCGGCCGGCCGGCGGTGGGAAACCACCGTCTGTTCGGCTTCAGACTCTCGTGTGAGAACGGGGATACCGTTCTTCCTCTCGCAGATTAACCGGGTAGCACCACTTGTGGCGAAGGCGGTTTTGGATTACCTTCGCTGGCAATTGCATCATGACTGACCTTTCGGCTGGGGAACGAACTTGCGTACTGCAATGGATGACACCATAGCGCGACCGGCAGGTCCGGCGTGACCGTGCCTTCCGTTTCCAGTCACCTCGGTGAATTCATGGCTCTGAGCACGGCCGTCACCTGGGCCGTCGCCGTCGTTCTTTTCAAGAAGAGCGGTGAAATAGTCCACCCTGTCGGGCTGAATCTGTTTAAGAACGTGCTGGCGACCCTGCTTTTTCTCCCGACCATGTGGCTGTGGGGAGAAGCGCTGTTGCGCCCGGTTCCGATCGGCGACTACCTGCTCGTACTCGTCAGCGGCGCGCTCGGGATCGGGATTGCCGACACCCTCTTCTTCAAATGTCTGAATACGCTCGGCGCGAGTCTGACGGCCATTATCGATTGTCTTTACAGTCCCTTTACGATCGGTCTTTCCATGCTCTGGCTTGGCGAAAGCCTGAGCACGTGGCAACTCGTGGGAGCCATACTGGTTGTCTCCGCCGTGCTGACCGTGACTCGCGGAAAGAATTCGCACGGCGGTGACCGTCGCACCATTCTCCTCGGCGTGCTCTGGGGCGTTCTATCCGTGGCGGCCATGGCGGTCGGCATCGTCATGGTCAAACCGCTCCTGGACCGTTCGCCGCTGTTGTGGGTCACGGAGGTCCGCCTGCTCGGCGGCGTCGCCGTTCTGCTTGCCGTGTTGCTGTTTCACCCTTCACGTCGAAACATCGTCCGGTCGATCGTATCACGGCAGCGGTGGATTTACACTCTCTCAGGCTCTTTTATCGGCGCCTACGTTTCGATGATTCTCTGGCTGGCCGGGATGAAATACACCCAGGTATCGGTGGCGGCAGTCCTCAATCAGACCAACAACGTCTTCATCTTCATCCTTGCCGCGCTGTTTCTCCGGGAGAAAACTACAATCCTGCGGGTGATCGGAATCGTGCTGGGGGTCGGTGGCACGATACTCGTGACGTTTGGCTGAACTGTGAGCGGCCGTGAGGGCAGGCCGTCCCTGCGGCAGGGGGCCGGTTCCGGATCAGAGACCTATGGTTGCCAGGAGGCGTTCCCAGCCTTCGCACTCCGAAACATGTGAGTATTTTGCGATCGCGTCGTTTTCCGCCCGGGCGGCCATGCGGGCGGAGAACTCACGGTCAGTGACGTAGCGGCAAATGGCCGCACTTAGCGCCTCGTCGTCTCCCGGCGGAAAGAGCAGGCCGTTTTGTTCGGGCATGATCAGGTCAAGGGTGCCTCCCTCGCTGGTGCCGATCACCGGCAGGCCCGAGGCAAACGCTTCGATCGTCACCATGCCGTAGGTTTCTGATCGAGACGCGAGCACGAACATGTCAAAGGCGGCGAAGGCGTATTCGGGCCGGTCCTGGTGCGGCCGAAAGTGAACAAAGTCGCGCAGGTTGAGACTGTCGATCAGTTCATGCAGGTGCCCGGCATAGCCGGTGTTTTCCGAGAGGGTCTGGTCACCGATTACCGCGAGATGCAGCCGGTGTCCGGCTTGATGTACGCGGGCCAGTGCCCTGACGGCCGTATCCTGGCCTTTCTTGGGGTCGAGCCGGCCGATGATGCCGGCGAGCGGGACGCCCTCGGGCAGACCCAGCTTTCTTCGCGCGGCCGTTTTGTCGAGACGCTCGGACGTGAACTGTTGCAGTTCGATGCCGTGCGGAATAATATGGATTCTCTCGCGGGGGATGACCGTTTTCTCCAGGACCCTCGCGGCCAGCCACGGCAGGGGCGTGACCCAGGCGTCCAGGCGGCGGTGCATCCAGGCGTGGACCACGTCCTTTTTCGTCCCACCGACGTGCATGTGCTGGCAGTAAACGAGTTTGAAGCGGTTCGCGGAGATCAGCCCGGCCACGACCCCGAGAATGACGTTCCGGCTCTGGTGCAGCAACAATACCCCGACGTTGTCCGAACGTATCATGCGGGCCAGCCGATATGCGCTGACGGGATCGCCGTACGTAAACGGGGAACTGACGGCACGAACCGTGATGCCTGCGCTGAGCGCCCTTTGAGAAACGACGGAGTCCGGGCGTGCATAGAGCACGGTACTCCAGCCGCGCCCGCGCATCCAGCCCAGGAACCGTACGACGTTCATCTCAAGGCCGCCCCAGGCCGTTGAGGAACAGTACGATCCTATGGCGTAATCAGACGGCGGCGTTTTCACCGGTGCTGTTTCGTCCACCACTTGCAGGTCCGCCCTCGGGCATGGTTCACGGGTGCACCCACGTGCGCCCGCGCCGATTCTCTGCAACGCTAATATGGTCCTGCCGAAGGCCGCCCGTCAACGGCCAATTGCTGCGCAGGCCCGTATCGCGCCGTGATGGAGGGGTATCGGCCGGGTTCGCACGTCACCCGGCGACAAAGTAGCCGGTCAGTGACACTCGGCACAGACATCGGCGTTGATTACCGTCTTGCCGTGCTCGCTGACTGAATGGCAACTGGAGCAGGCCAGCTCCATGTCTTCTACGTGTGCCTGATGCGGCAGCTCGCCGTCTTCGTACCTGACCGTCTCGGGCTGGAGATAGCTGCCGTGGCAGAAGACGGTGCACGTGTTCTCGGGTTTGAGGCCGGCCCCGCGGTCTGGCGGTGAGTAGGCCGGATCAATGCCTTTCATCTCGGTTTCCAGCCTGTCAGCGCCGGTGTTGAGTATGGTCAGCGCGTAGGGGATATTATGCGGGATTCGCCCGTCGCGCACGAACAGGAAGTTGCCCTCGGCCGCGCTCAGGGCCTCCCGTGCCCTGGTTCTCGCCTTCTTGCCGCCGCCGATTGTTTTGAGGTCCGAGCGAAGGCGGGTCAGATACGCCTGATACTGTTCTATCACGTGCCTGGAGCCGACCAGCCAGGCGTCGAACATCAGGTCGAATCCCTTGCCGTGGCAGGTCACGCAAGCGGCGCGTTCGGCTTCTCGCTTGGCCTGACCCGAAAGAACCTCCCCTTCAGGAGTAACGTGGGTGTGGCATCCGGTGCAGGCAACCTGTTGTCGGAACATAACGCCGGGCATGTCCGCCGTGTTTTTCGCGCCGATCCCCATGTACAGTTGCTTCTTTCGGTTGTGCTGGTTCAGGTGGCAGGTCTCGCACCCGGTGTCGGTGGCGCCGGTCATCTCGTAATTGCCGTGTTCGATGTCGGAATGGCATTCGAAGCAGTCGATGCCGTTCGTCGTGACGTGGATGGCGTGGAGCTCCTCGCGGCTGTGCTGCTGTGGATCGCGCTCGTTGTGGCAGGCATGGCAGGTGCCGGGTACGAGCGACCCGTCACCTTCGACAATCCGCGTATGGCACTGCTTGCATTCGAAGCCGAGTTTCACGTACGGTTCGTGCTCGAAGGTGAACCCGTTGTGGCTGACGGGATCTTTCGGCATCCCGTGGCAGGCGTCACAGCCGGTGATGGCTTCCCCCAGGCCGGCGTCCTTGAAGTGGCAGACGAAACAGGCCTTGTCGTTGACGGTCAGGTGCGTGGAAGTCAGCTCCTCGTGCACGTGGACGAACTGGTTGTGGCAGGAGGTACACCGCAGCTTCTCGCCCCGGAGGGGTTTCTCCAGGTGGACGGCGTGATCGAACAGGATTCCCTGGCGGTATTCGGTCATCCCCATCAGCAGTCGCGCCTCGTGGCAGTCCGAGGCCAGGCACCCTTCATCCGGTACGTTGGCCCGGGGCCGCGGGTTGTAAGTGCCGGTGAGGTACGTGTACGTAGAGCGGGCAAGGTCGGCCATGGAATAGTCATGGCACCCTTGGCAGGTGACCTCGGAGTGGGTTGACGCCCGCCAGTACCGCACGAACGGGTCCAGATAGTGGCAGGTGTCGCAGGCGGCCGACTCGCGCGTCCCGTACGCGAGGGCAGCGATGAGCACGATGCAAAGGCCGCCAAGTATGCTCAGAAACATTACCAGGCCTCGACTATGCCGGCCAAGCGACCGGAGAAACCGCCTCATGACGCCACCTCCTTGTCGTCGACGCCGCTTTGTAGCTGTGCGGCCAGTTCCTGCCGCTCCGCCTGCAGGATTTCCGCGTATTCCAGGGGATGATGGTGTTTCATCTGGCTCTCCGTCAGCCGGCCGTGCCACCAGACCTTGCTCATGGGAAAGACTTCCGGGTTCAGGTGCACGTTGTAGAAATGCCAGATGACGATGGCCAGGGTGGCGAGCAGACCCTCGTCGGAGTGTGCCTCGCGCGCGATGTCGTACCCGTACTTGGGAAACATCTCGCTGAACCAGAGAATGATGCCGGACCCGATCATGATCACCATACCCCAGTATACGGCCCAGTAGTCGAATTTCTCGATGAACGAGAACCGGCCGGACCTGGACCCGTGTGACCGACGGCCAATGAAGTACATCACGGTATGATAGAAGTCGATGACGTCGCGCGGCCGCGGTATCATGAGGATGAAATCACCCCGGCCCACCCGAGACAGCGTGGAGTACAGCAGATGCCAGATTCCCACGAGGATCAGGCCGACCGCTCCGATGCGGTGAACGAGCGACGAGTTCTCCAGGCCGCCGAACAAATCCACGATGATGAACTTCGAAACCCCGAATTCCGGGAACTTGAGCGGGATCCCGGTGATGATGAGCAGGATGACGGAGGTGAACAAGAGAACGTGCTGGCTGCGGAAGTTCAGCCCGAAACGGACAAAAGTGCGCTCCGCCGCGGCCTCTTCGGGAATGCGCTTTCTCCCGGGGCTGTATTTTGTGACTACCTCGTTGAGCGCCACGTTGGTTTCGAACTCGAGACGCTCGCTGATCTCGGCGGCGGTCTTTTTCAGCGCTTCCTCCGGCGTGTCGGGGTCGGTCAGGGGGGCGGCTGATTCGATGATGTTCTCCGTCAGCTGTTCGATCAGCCGGCGGCGCTCGGACAGTTTCTGCGAAGTCTGGTCATCCATGGCTCAGGCTACTTCCCCTTCTGGCCCGACGCCTTCGCCCGCCGGAAAAGGTCAAGGATGATAAACAGGAACAGCCCGCCGAGCGTCGACACCGTCAGGATGGTGAAGAACCGTGTAATGTAGTAGAGGATGCCGGACTTCTTGCTGGTGGGATCGATGTGAATTCTGCCCGAAGCGAAACGGGGACTTGCCTCGGGATGACATTCGGGTTTGCCGCAGGTCTTGACGATGTTGTCCGGATGGACCGAGGACCTGGGATCGTCATCAGGGTGAATATCGTGGTATCCGTGGCACGAGCCGCAGTTGGCCACGGTCCTGTTACCCAGGGCGGTGGCCACGCCGTGGAAGGAGTGTTCGTAGGTGGAGACGCGGTCCGATTCGATACCGTACTTGGAGCCCACTCCTTTGGATCCGTGGCAGCCCGAACACGTGCGGACAAGATCCCGCCCGGCAAGCAACGACTCAGCGCCGCCCGCGCTCTTGATTCCGTGTTCGCCGTGGCATGAAGAGCAGTCGGGTGAATCCTGGTTCCCCTCCTGGAGTGCCTGGCCATGGACGGACTGGCTGTAGGCGGCAAAGGTTTCGATATGGCACCGGCCGCACGTCCTGGGCCGGTTCACCTTGTAGACTCGGGATTCGGTCGCGCCGGTCGGCAGAACGTCGTGCGTTCCGTGACAATCCTGGCAAACGGGGGCGTCCGGGTTGCCCCGGAGGACCTCAAGGCCGTGGACCGACTGCTCATACTCGTCATAAAAGTCGCCGTCGGGGGCGCCGACGGGATTCCCGGAGTAGTGGCACCGCCGGCAATCGACCTTCCTGGCCCGCTGGTGAGGAATGTCGACGATATCAACGTGGCAATCCGTGCAGGCTCTGGCGGCGTGAACGGATGACTTCAGGATGGACTCGTCGACGTGCAGGGGTATGCGACGACCGGTCTCCTCGACCCGGGCCAGATCCTGCTTTCCGTGACAGATCATGCACTTCGGCATGGCCAGCAACCCGTCACCCGTCGGCAGCAGGATGGCGCCGGCGCAGAGGAAATACGCCACGATGTGATGAGCTCGCACCGCGTTCTCACTCCACTCTTGTTACGCGGCGGCGGTACTCCAGAACCCGGAAGAGCACAAAGGCGACAATGATGATGGTGATGAACCAGATGTAAAACTTCCGTACGTAGAATTCGCCGCCGGATTCGACGTCGCTGGCCGAGGTGTGCACCTGGCTGTGGGCAAAGTCCGCCGGCAGCCCCTCATGACACTTGCCGCACGTCAACTCGATGTTGGCGGCGTTGATCAGCGACCGTGAGTCCGATTGCGGGAAGATGTCGTGGGCGCCGTGGCAGGAGGCACAGTTGGCGGCCCGCGTCTCGCCGAACTCGGTAACCACCCCGTGGTAGGACTCCTTGAACGTCTTGATCCGGTCCGCCTTCAATCCGAATTTCGCCACCAGGGCCTCGGAGGTGTGACAATCGGAACAGGTGGTGGACACGTGGGTTGCGTAGACACGCGAGGCCGGGTCGTCGTGCGCTCGAATGTTATGCTCACCGTGGCAGTTGGTACAGGTCGGAGATTCCAGGACGCCTGCGGCCAGCGCCGTGCCGTGCACCGACTCGGCGTAGGTTTCGGAAATCTCCCCGTGACACCGTCCGCACGTCCCCGCGATGTGGCTCTTGTAAATCGGACTTTCCGGCTCGTCCGAGGGGAAGAAGGAGTGGCTGCCGTGGCAGTCGACGCAGGCGGGAGCCGCCATGTTGCCGTCGATGAGCAGCGTCTTGCCGTGTATCGATTGCTCGTACGCGCGAATCATCCCGGGATCGGGAACGTCAGTGAACTTGCCCGTAACAGACTCGTCGGCATGACACTTCACGCAGATCGAAACCGAGTTGCGATGGTTAGTCCGCGACCGCGGATCGTCTACCGGAAGCAGGTCATGGCCGCCGTGGCACGTAACGCAGGTGGGGAGGCTTTCGACACTGACCGAGCGCCCGGCCACGTGGGGCGACCGATTGTACCCCTTAGCCTCGTCCTGGTGGCAACTCGCGCAATAAACAATGCGATTGCCGCGGTGCGGTTCACCGCTACTGACCTGATGACAATCGCTGCACCCGATGTCGCGATGGACGGAGGCGGCCAGCACCGATGTGTCGACCGACTGTGCATTCTGCTGGTCTGCCGGCGGCTGTGGGTTGTGACAGAACAGGCAAGCTCGATCCTGTCCGCATACTCCGGCGGCGAGCAACAGGTAGCTGGCAATGATTATCAGTGTTCTGAAGATCACGTTTTACACTCGGCAAGTTACGCATTTCACGAATAATGGTAAATATATCGGAATTATTCGCCAGTGTGCAACAGTTTTTTGGCGCTGATTAGCTCGTTGGCGTGCAGGTAGTTATGGAAGCGTCTAAGCGGGCAAAGTAGGTCGGATTAGGTTATGATGACCTGCGGAACATCGATTGAATTGAACCCTTTTCGAAACTCCCCCGGTCTGATCGAACCGGCAGGTTCCAACCTCGGCCGGACGGCCCGTGTGGCACCGTCGACGGCGCGCTTCTACAGGCCTCATGGTTGCATTATCGCGTCGTGCGGTGGGCGCAGAGCATGTGCCTGAGAAAGGGATTTTAATTGACTTGATCCGGCTGCGGCTGGATGTTGAAGATCGTTTCCCGGATCGAATATCCACGCTGCATTCGTGCGGCCTGCCGACGTGCAAGGAGTAGACAGTGCAATTCAATCCCACCCTGGCCATCTCGTTTCTGGTTTACACGGCAGGGATCATAACCATCGGCCTGTACTCGTCGCGACTGAGGCGGAAAACCACCGACGATTTCGTCCTGGCCAATCGTGAACTGGGCCCTTGGGCGTCGGCTCTGTCGGCCTCGGCCAGCGCGGAATCCGGGTGGGTAATGCTCGGGCTGGTCGGTACGGCCTTCACCGTGGGCCTTTCGGCGCTGTGGATCATGGTCGGCATAGGGGCCGGCTATCTGTTCAACTGGTTTGTGATCGCCGAGCGCCTCAGACGCAGCACGCGCGAGAGCGGCGCCGTGACGCTGGTGCAGTTTATCGCCCACCGATTCGGTAAAGGTTCCCCGGCCCTGCGTTACATACCTGTGATTATCATCACCGCCGCCATGCTCGGTTACGTGGCGGCCCAGATGAACGCGGCCGGCAAGGCCTTCGAAGCCGTGTTTTCATTACCTTACTGGATCGGTGTCCTGGTCGGCGCGGGCATCATCCTGGCCTATACCGTGACCGGCGGTTTTCGGGCCGTCTGCTGGACGGACATTGTCCAGGCGACGTTCATGGTAGTCGCTCTGATCGGGATGCCCGTCATTCTGGCCGTGAAGGTGGGTGGATACGCCGAGGTTGTCAGCCGGTTGAGCCCCTCGGCTCCGGAATTGTTTTCGTTCACGGGTGGCAGGGCGGGCCTGGCCCTGTTGGGGTTCGTCGTCGGCATGCTGGGAATCGGTCTGGGCTACCCCGGACAGCCGCACGTTCTGGCCCGGTTCAAAGCAGCCAGGGATACGGCGGCTATCCGAAGAGGAAGATTCATATCGCTTAGCTGGTTCCTGCTGGTGTATCTGGGTGCGATTTTGTTCGGTCTGTTTGCCCGCGCATACTTCGGCACGCTGGGTGACCCCGAACAGGCCCTGCCGCTGGCCTGTGGTGAATTCCTGCCTCCGGTCATCGGCGGCTTCGTCGTTGCGGCCATCGTTTCGGCCATCTGCTCGACCGCCGATTCCCAGTTGATTGTTGTTTCAACCATTCTCTCGAGAGACGTGTTCGGATACGCCAGGGGAGCCGGCGGGACCGAGGGCACGCGGTACCAGGCGCTTGACCGCTGGACTCTCGTGATCCTGGCTCTGATCTCCGTGCTGTTTGCAGTGAGCGAGAACCGCGTCATTTTCACATTCGTTCTGTATGCTTGGGGAGTGTTGGGAGCGGCGTTCGGACCGGTCGTCATCCTGGGCCTTACCTGGAGAAAGGCCACCAAAGCCGGGGCCATTGCGGGCATGGTTACGGGTACGGCGGTGGCCGTGGTGTGGAAGGAGATCAGCGCCCTCAGCGGGGTGCTCTATGAACTGGTGCCGGCCTTCGTGCTGGCCTTTCTGGCGGTGGTGGTAGTGAGCCTGCTCACGCAGCAGGCGCGTGCGGAATCTGCCGGACCGAACTGATCAGCCCGGCGTGCCGGCCGGCAGAGAGTCGGAGCGGCCTTGTTGCTGCGCGTTGCCGTCAGTATCGATCATGCCGTCCTTCAGCCTTATTATCCGTTCCGCCCGACTGGCGATGGACTGATCGTGGGTAATGACAACGATGGTCTTGCCGGTGCTCCACAGCTCACAGAACAGCGTGACGATTTCGGCGCCCGAGGCTGAGTCAAGGTTGCCGGTCGGTTCGTCGGCCAGTATTATCTGCGGTTCGTTGGCCAGAGCACGGGCAATGGCTACGCGCTGCATTTCCCCTCCGGACAATTCGGTCGGTTTGTTGGCCGCTTTATCGGCCAGGCCGACCCTGGCCAGAAGATCGGTAACGCGCTCTCTGCGCTTCTTGTCGCTCACCCTGGCGAACAGCAGGGGAACCTCGACGTTCTCGAATGCGGTGGCGTACGGAAGCAGGTTGAACGCCTGAAAGACGAAACCGACATCCCGGTTGCGTATGTCCGCCAGGTCGTTTGATGAGAGCTTGTTGACAAGCCGGTCGCCCAGGCGATACTCACCGGACGTCGGAACGTCCAGGCAGCCCATGATGTTCATCAGGGTCGACTTGCCCGAGCCGGAGGGACCGATCACGGCGATGAACTCACCCCGGTTGACCAGCAGGTTGATCCCCTTGAGCGCTCTGAACGTCACTGTGCCCGTCGTGTATACCTTGGTCACCTGTCTCAGCTTCATAATGCTCTGCATGGCTCTATGTCCTGTCTGCTTGCCTTCACCTGTTCGTAACGCCTCTATTCGTAGCGCAATGATTCGGCGGGGTTTATCGAGGCCGCCCGCATGGCAGGAAACAGCCCGGAGAGCAGCCCCATCAGGCCGAGAATGGCGACTACGATCAGGCCGACTTCTAGCGAAATAGTGGGGCGACCCATCAGGTCCAGTATCGACGACTCCATCGGAATACGTTTGAAGCCTTCGGTCAGAATGTAGGAGACGGCCATACCGAAGGCGCCGCCGGCGAAGGTGATGATCAGCGCTTCCAGCAGAAACTGGGTCAGCACGAGACTTCGACGCGCACCGACCGCCATCTTGACGCCGATTTCCCGGGTCCGCTCCTTTATCGACACGTACATGATGTTGGCGACACCGACGCCGGCTACCAGCAGGGTAAGAAAACCGATTATCCCCAGAAACATCTTGATGCCGGTCATGATGTTGTCAAACTCTTTGGAAAAGGTCACCGTATTCCAGCTTGAAATGGCCCGGTCATCGTCGGGATCAAACCTGTTCTTATCCGCCATGGCCTGATAGATCTTGCGCTCGACGGCCGCCATCCGGTCCGGATCCTTCGTCTGGTACACGATATAGTCAAGCCAGGGATCGCCGAAGATCGCCTTGAACGTGGTGGCCGGGATGGCCAGCACGTCTTCATCCATACCCTCATAGTTGCTCATCTGCAGTTTTTCAACCATGACGCCGACAACGGTGAACGGAATGGCGCCGACCGTAATCTGTTTGCCCACTGCGTCCTCGTCCCCGAACAGGCGTTTTTCCAGTTCGGAGCCGAGAAAAGCCACGCGCCGCCGCTGTCGCATGTCCGTCTCGTTGATCATGCGGCCGCCCTGCTGCGGGATGTGGCACCGCATTTGTTCGTAGTTCGGAGGTACGCCGGTGACGTGCTCCTGGACCACGTTATCGCCGTAGCGGATCTTGACGCCCCAGCGGGAATATTCGCCGCCTATACTCTTGATTTCGGGGATGCGCTCGGCAAGGTACGCCGGATCCTCCGCGAAGAGGCGGATGCGACGACCTTTGCCCATCCCCTTGTACGGTATGGACGTCTGGCCGGACCAGATGATGCCGATATTGTCGCCCAGCCCCTTGCGGTTTATGATGAGCTGCCGGTGAAGGCCTTCGCCAAAGGCCAGGAGCATCATGATGGAAATCGTTCCCCAGGCCAGCGCCATGACGGTGAGCGTGATCCGTTTCTTCTGGCTCTGAAACTCGCGGACAAAAACGTTGTATATCGCCGACGGTCGCATGACTGCCTAAAACAGCTTCAAAGCCTGGACGGGTTGCAGGTTCGCGGCCCGGCGCGCGGGGAAAATCCCCGCTACAAAGCCGACGATCCCAAGGACGAAAGTGACGAAGAGACCGATGAAAACGTTGACGCTGGGCACACCGATAAAATCTTCGAGGCCGGCGGTCGGCACCAGCGAAACGAGGAGCCAGGCGAAAATAAACCCGAGCACGCCGCCCACGGCCGTGATCAGAAGCGTTTCCAGGACAAACTGGAACATGATCATGCTCTTACGCGCCCCCAGCGCCATCTTGATGCCGATCTCCTTGGTCCGTTCCTCCAGCACCACGTTCATGATGTTGGAGACGCCTATACCGCCCGTGATCAGGGTCGTGACCCCGATCCCGACCAGGAACCATCGGAATGCGGTGAAGAAGGTGCGGAGAAAGGCGAACCCCCGGGAAGTATCCCACACCGTCAGCGCCTCCCGGTCGCCGGGGTCAAACCTGTGGCGGGCACCCATGATCTCGAAAACTTCTCCGAGCGCGGCGTTCATGGAGAACTCCGGTTTGGCCTGCAACACAAAATTGTTCACGAAACGCACCGTGTACATTCCTTCGAACGTTGTCGACGGAATAAACGCCTGGCGGCTGTCACGGCCGCCGTAGGACGAGTTCTGCCTTTTTTCCTTCATCACGCCGATGACGGTAAAGGGCATGCCGCCGATGAGGATGCGTTTGCCGACGGCGTCTGATTGGCCGAACAGGTCGCTCTTGAGAATGTTGCCGATAAACACGACGCGGCGGCGGCGCTCGATATCACTGGCATTGATGAAACGGGACCCGGTCTGCGGGATGAGGTTGCGCATGATGCCGAATTCCGGCCACACACCGACCACGGATTGCCGGCTCACGTTGGATCCATACTTCAGGGGAACACTCCCGGCCCGGTATTCCGGGGAGATGTAATTAACCGTCCGGGCCGACTGCTTGATTACACGGACGTCCTCAGCGGTCGACCGGATCCGCCGTCCCGTGGGCAGCCCCTGGTAAACCTTGCTGGTCACGCCGCCAAAGAAGATGGCGATGTCTTCACCCAGGCCCTTTTGAGACTTGATCTGCGCGTCGCCGATACCCCGGCCGAAGGCAAAGAGCAGAACAATCGAGCAGCTTCCCCAGAACATGCCGAACATGGTCAGGGCGCTGCGCATCTTCTGGCGCCGCACGTCGTTGATAAACTGCCTTATGGTTATGAGCGGAAGCATAGAACCAGGTTCCCCCTGCGGTTAATCAAAGGGCCTGATCTCGCGCGGCGGCCGTTCCACTATCAGTTCACCCTCGGCAAGACCGCTGGTGATCTCGACCGTGATTCCATCGGACAGCCCGATGACCACGTCGCGCCGGGCGATGTTGCCGAGTGAATCCTGTACCTCCACCGTCGTCGAGGAGTCGGTCATGGTCACGAGACGCTCGGGAATGACCAGGACGCTTTCGCGTTTGGAGATGATTATATCGGCGTTGGCGCTGTAGCCGGCCCGCAGGAACTCGCGCCCGAGATCGTCAAACACGATCTCGACGTCGAACACGGTGGCGCCCTCCTGTCTCCTGGCTTTGGGCGAGATCCTGGTCAGGTTGCCGCTCAGCCGGCTGCCCGGCAGGGCGCCGACCTCGATCTCGACGGGCATTTGCAGGGCCAGCTTGCCGACGTCGATTTCGTCCACGGTGCCCTTGAACATCAGGTCATCCATCTGTGCCAGTGTCATCAGTTCGGTGCCGGCCTGGTACGAGGTCAGCGGCACGACCGGGTCGCCTTCCTCGACGTGCATGGACAGGACGGTGCCGTCGATGGGCGATTTGATGATGTTATCAATGGACCGGTCGGCCACGCGCGTCTCGCCGGAGTCGATCAGGGCCAGTTTCTCCCTGGCCAGCTTCAGGCGCAACTCGGCCTCATCATAGTCGGCTTTCTTTGACTCGTACTCCTGCGTCGATATGAGCTGCTTGTCCAGCAGCGACCGGGTGCGTTCAAATTCCTGCTGGACGTTCCTGAACAAGACCTGCGCCATCTCGACCTGTCGCCTGGCCTCGGCAAACTCCAGAGGGGTGGGATCGGGGGCGATGTCAAACAGAGGGTCGCCGGCGCTCACCCTGTCGCCGACGTCGACGAAGGTTTTTCTGACTATGCCCGAGATCTTGGATTTGACGGCAATCTCGTTTTCCGGTTCGATCTGCCCGATAGCCAGCGCTTTGTCGATTATCGTTCCGCGGCTGACGGTAAGGGTCTTGTTCCCACCATTCTTGTCCGCGGTACCGTTGCTTACGATGAAAAAGATGACAGCGGCAATGATCACCAGCGTGATTACGCCGATGATGGTTTTCTTGATCATACTTTGACTCTCCCGTCAATGTCCTCAACTGCCATACATATACACTTACGTTCGGGGCTCCCGGGTTGTTTAGATTCTATAATTGTAGCGGCTGGACGTCCCGCGCCGTCCACCGCCATCGAATGGACCGGTCAGCATCCGGTGGGGTTGCAGAATTCCCGGGTGGCCGTCAAGCGAAGCGCAACCCGCTGGCTGGTAAAGGCTTCCGATCATGCGACGCTTGGTGCGACCTTGCTCTCAGTTATTGGGCAGTCCGCGCAAGTTCGACAAATGTATCGACATCACCCAGAGCCCGACGGACGGCATCGGTCCAGAACTGCTCACCGGTCAGGTCAACCCCGAGATGCCTGGCTGCCGCCTCCTCCGTTGTCATGCTGCCGGAATCGCGGAGCAGGGCGCGGTACTTCTCCTCGAAGGCGCGGCCTTCCTTTTTTGTCCGATCGTATACACCGCCCGCGAACAGGTATCCGAAGGTATACGGGAAGTTGTAGAACGGCTGGTCCGTGAGGAAGAAGTGCAGCTTTGACGCCCAGAACAGCGGGTGGTAGCCCGACTCGTCAAGCAGAGAGCCGAAGGCCCGTTCTTGCGCGTCCACCATCAACTCGCACAACCGGTCCTTGCTGACCACTCCGTTCCGGCGTTCCGCCAGGAAGGCGTGGTCGAACAGGTAGCGGCAGTGGATATCAGTGAAGAAGGTGTACGGCTGCTGCAACTTCTGGTCGATCAACATGAGTTTTTCCAGGGGGTCGCGGCACGAATCGAGGGCGGCGTCGGTGACAAGCATTTCGGTGAAGATGGAGGCCGTCTCGGCCAGCGTCATGGGGTACAGGCTGGCCAGAAACGGCGTGTCCTTGAGCACGTGCTGATGATAGGCATGGCCGAGTTCGTGCGCTATGGTGAGCAGGTTTTCATATGTGCCCGCATAGGTCATAAAGATGCGGCTCTGTCTTAGCGGCCCGGTGCCGGTGCAGTATCCGCCGGCCGCCTTGCCCGGCCTGTTCTCGGCCTCGATCCAGCGCTTGTCGACGGCCATCTGGAAGAAGTCGGCCATCGGCTTCGAAAAGTCCCGCACGTTCTCAACAATGAAGCCGACCGCTTCATCGAAGGTGTACGAGCGGTCGACCTTGCCGCACGGCGAAAACTGATCGTACCAGCGGTACTTGTCGATTCCGAGCAGCTTCTTCTTTGCCTCGACGTAGGGGCCCAGCTTTTGGGTCTCACGCGCAATCACCGCCCACATGGCGTCCAGGGACTCCTGCCTGAGGCGGCAGGTCAGCAGGGGCTCGAACAACGGCGAGTCCCACTGCCGTCGCTCGTACAGGGAGAGCCGGAATCCGGCCAGCGCGTTCAGGGTCATGGCCGCCAGGTCGGCCCGGGACTGCCAGGCCTGGGTCATCTTGTCAAACGCCTGCTGCCTGACCCGGCGGTCAGGATCGGACATCTTGGCGGCCAGTTGTCCCAGCGATAGGGTGCTTGATTCGCCGTTCCGGCTGAACTCAACCGTCTGGTCGCCAGCCATCTTGTCGTACAGCCGATTCCAGGCATGATAGCCGTTTACACCGAGGTCGAGCGCGAGCGACTCCAGCTCAGCAGGCATTTTCTTTCCTGCCACGTAGCGCAGCTCGTTCAGAGAGAAGCGGATGGGCTTGAGGCCGTCGGATGATACCAGCTTCTCCCACTCGTCGTCCGGTTGCTGCAGCGACAGAGCCTCAAGCTCGGTCTTGAGCTTTTCGACCTCCGAATAGTACAGGTCCCCTTCGGCCTCAATCGCATGCGCCGCGCCATCGCCGACGTCCTGCGACGTCAGGCATTGTGAGAAGGACATGACGAGGTAAACATCCTGCGTCACGGATTGCAGAAGCAGGATGGCCTCCTTCCACTTTGCCGCAGTGGAAGCATCCAGGACGCGCGGAAGGCTGTCGAACCTGTCGCGGGCGTCGGCCAGGGCCGCTTTTACTTTATCCCGGAAGGCCTTGAATTCCTTTGATTTCGAACCGCCGGGGAAAATCGACTCCAGGTCCCACGTCGGCGCCGGAAATTTCTTGGTCGCATCAGCCATGAACGTACTCTCCAGTCTATATGGCCGCAGGCAATATCTGCGGCAGAATGTCCGCTATATGTCGGGTGCCTCGTGTTTCTTGACCCAGCGCGCGTAAAACAGCATGGCCGCCGCCGAGATAATGCCGATGACCGCAAAACGGTACCACAGCTCGTACGGGTGGTAGATGTTCCAGAGCATCTGGGTCGCCTCGGCGTGGGTCTTGCCGGTAACTTCAACCAGCGTGTTCATGGCCTCGGGCCGTGTCACGCCCGTAACGTCGAAATTCTTCTGAAGGTAGTCGATGGCCAGGTTGGCCTTGTCGCCCATGTCGTCATAGGCGTGGCCGGCGATAATCGAACCGAGTCCCCAGCCGATCCCCTGCGGCACGTTGGCGTAACCCATGTACAGCCCCTTTTCACCGTCGGGTGCGATGACGCCGAGGTATTCGTTCATTTTCGGCGAGGACAGCATCTCGCCGACGGAGAAGACGAGAATGCCCAGCACGCAGAAATAGCCGCTGTGAGTGAAGCCGGCCAATACCAGCCCGATCGAGGCGATCACGATGCCGATGAAAATGGAGTGAGTTCGCCGCATACGGGAAACCAGCCAGTTTATAACCACCACCAGCAGGATAATCAGGCCCGGGTTGGCGTTGATCATCCACTCCTGTGAGAGCTGGGGACCGCGAACGGAATTTAATTGCAGCATGAATCCCGGCAGGTGCAGATCCCTGACGAGTTTGGAACTGTCGACCCAGTCGACGATGAAGTTGGGGAGCATGTCAAACAATTGCATGAACATCAGCCAGAAACCGGACATGATCGCAACGAAGACGATCAGGCGGAGGTTGAAGAACTTGGTGATGGTTGTCCCGAGGGTTTTGAAAAACCCGCTCGTTCGATCTCCGCCGGCCGGAACCTCCCGGTAGGTCAGTAGCATCAGGAAGTTCAGCGATACGGTGATGGCACATCCGTAAAAGACCGCCGGCCAGGAGATTCCGTACAGGAAGTGCGCCATGGGCGGTCCGAGAAAGCCGCCGATGTTTACCAGCATGTAAAACGTTCCCCAGCCGACCGACGAGTTGCGCTTGGTCAGCACCCGGCACATGGTGCCCTGAACGCCCGGTTTGAAAATGGCCGTTCCCAGGGCCAGCGTGCAGCACCCCAAGAGAAACGGGTAGTACTCCCGCTGCGTGGCCATCAGAACGTATCCGAGCATCTTGATGACCACGGACACCGCAATGGTTTTCTTGAAGCCGTAGCGGTCGGCAAAGCCGCCGGAAATCATGGGGACCAGCGATTGCACCAGCGCCCACCACAGGAAGATTTCTCCCTTCTGGATGGCCGTGAAGTGCAGCCCGCCAATCTCGTCGGCCTGGGCGATATAGATCGGAATGACTACGCGCACGCCGTAGTACGCGAGGCGTTCGAACATCTCCATGATATTGACCATCCAGAACGGCCGGCCGAGCGTGCCGAGTTGACTGCCGAGCCCCTCTCTGGCCAGCTTTGCCTGGGAAGCAGCAATGGGTGAAGTTGTTGACATCAGGATTCCCCGGTTGTACTGTTACATTTGAAGATTCCAAGATACACCGCCGGCGCGATCCGTCAACCGCAAAGACGGTATCCGCTCAGGAAAAGCGCCTTGCGGCGGTGCGGTGACCGCGATGACCAGGCCATGAGCACTGATCCTGACGATCCTGTAGAGTTTCCCATAGATGGTACGCTTGACCTGCACCAGTTTTCTCCCGAGGAGACTCGGGAAGTGGTGCGCGAGTACATCCGGGTGTGCCTCGAGAAGGGTATCCTGAAGCTGCGGCTTGTCCACGGCAAGGGCATCGGGGTTCAGCGGCGGATTGTCCGCGGCCTGCTGGCCTCGCACCCCGATGTCGCCTCGTACCACCACGAAAGCGGGTCGGGCGGAGGCTGGGGGGCGACCGTCGTCGACCTTCGGCCGCGCGGGGACAACTCAGGCGAATAGAAAAGAAAGGCCCTCTCGGGGGAGGGCTTTTCTCTTGGAAAGAAGCGGTACGTGCGTCAGTAACGGAAAGGTTACTTGAGCAATACCATCTTCCTGGTGGCGCTGAAGCCTCCAGCCGTCAGACGGTAAAAGTAGACACCTGATGCGTATCTACCGGCATCCCACTCGATTTGATAATAACCCGCTTCGTCCCTGCCGGACCAGTTCTCAACCTGTTGACCGAGGATGTTGTAAACCACGAGGTGCCAGTCGCTGGCCACCGGCAGCGCGTATTCGAGAACCGTCATCGGGTTGAACGGGTTGGGATAGTTCTGCGACAACGAGAACCGGTCAGGCACGTCTTTGACCTTCGCCTTCACCACCTGACCGTCGAAGCTGCCGACCTGGATCGTCCTGATCCAGGTGCGGCCGTCCAGTTCGAGCACGGGGCCGGCGCCCAGCACGGTCTCACCCTTCTCGTTGTAGATTAACACACGGGTTTCGGAGTCGTCGTGGCGATACTGCATCTCCATGAAGGAGGCATTTTCGTGCAGGCGCGGAGTGACCTTGCCGCTCAGGACGACGTAAATGGCCCCGATCGGTGCATCGGACTGCTCGATGCACAACACGTTGCCCGTGACCGAGAACTCGGCCTGAAGATCGGCATTCGGGTTGATCTTCGGCATCTGCTGGGCGTCTCCCACGACCACGCGAATCAGGTAAACCAGGTCCGCCACCGTAAGCGGAATACCGTCGCCGTTGACATCGCTGGCGGCGATGGCGGCATCGACCCGCCGCCCGGTGCCGAAGGCATCCGGGCCGCGAGTGAAGTAATTGGTGAACATCACGGCATCCGCGATCTCGTAGGCGAGGCCGTTGAGGTTGATATCGCCGCGCATGTCGATCGAGTCAGAGGGGACGATGTCTACGCCGCCGTTGGTGAAGTCGACACAGCGCGCCGGCTTCGGTTTGTCCGGTCCCTGGCCGAGCAGGCAGAGGTCGGGAGCGCCAAAGTAGCCCGGGAAGCCGTAGCTGATATCGGTGATCGCGTTCAGGTCGAAGGTGTACACGTTACGGGAAATCCAGAGCGTGTCGCCTTCCCGCGAGGAGAACGCGTTGTCACCGCACTCGGTCCAGAAGAACGACACCGGCGCAAACTGACCCTCCAGGGTCCGGTCGTTGGATACGAGGAACCTGATCGTCGCCAGTGTGCCCGTCATCCCGTCGAGGAAGCAGCCCGGGTGGTAGGCGCCGTTGTTGGTTTCGGCTATGGCCACGAGCCGCAGAAGGCCGGTCGGGCATGATTCGCAGTTGCCGTCGGCGCCGAAGCGGTAGGTGAAGTACTCCCAGCCGCACATGTCAAGCAGGTCGCCGGGCAGGGCCAGGGCGGGATTGAGCGCCGTGACGTCATACCAGACCAGGAAGTTGAATCCGCCCAGCTCGTGCCCCGAGCCGTTAAGGAAGATTCTCAGGTCCGTAAACTGCCCCTGGACGACATTGTGACTCTTCTCGATCTGGACGTGGACGCACTGGTCGACCTCGACCGTAACGCAGATCGTATCGACGTCCGTACAATGCAACGGATCCGTCTCCCCGGAGCAGCCGTCCGTGGCCGTGACCTGGAAACAGTACACGCCCGTGGTGTCGGCGTCAAAACATATCTGGCCCGTAAGATCGTCGTAGTGGGCGATATCGGGAACGACCGTGACGTCGGCAAGATTGCCGTCGTTGTCCGAGATATCCGCGGTGAAACAGAGTTCACCCACCGACTCGAGGTAGGCGGTGAAGTCAGGTGGCAGCGACACCACCGGCGGTGCGTTGAAATCGACGGTGATGGTCGTGGTGTCGTAGTCCTCGGCGCCGCAGGAGTCGGTCGCCTTTATAATGAAGGTGTATGACTTGTCATCGCCCGTGCCGTACCCGGCGCCGAAACAGATCTGACCGGTCTGGTCGTTGTAGCTGCCGGTCGACGACATCAACTCGACCGAGGCCAGGTTGCCGTCCTGGTCCGAGGCGTCGACGCTGATGCAGATCGTCGTGTCATCGCAGGCGAGAATCGTCTGGGGTTCGGGGAGCACGACCAACGGCGCCGCGTTGATGCTGAAGCTGACCTGGAACGAGTCTATGCAGTGCGCCCCGCAGGAGTCAACGCACATGACCACAACCCACACGGTTTCGTCAGTGGACGGCGTGTACGACCAGTTCCCGCCGACAATCGAGCCGGGTCCTGAAATCAGTTCACAATGGTCGTAGTTGCCGTCCGGATCGGTCGCGCTCACGGGCAGGCTCACCTGCGACGGCGAACACTGGAAGAACTGCGTGACGCCCTGCGGCACCTGGCAGGTGGGGTCGGAGTTCAGAGTCACCGTCACCCGGGAGGTGTCCTCGTCCGCGGCGCCGCAGTCATCCACGGCCCGCAGGATGAACGTATAGGTTCCGGACGTATCGGGCGTGAAACACACCGTGGAGCCGTCATAGGTGCCTTCCCCGGTCGTCAGGTAGCAACTGTCGAGGTTTGCATCTTCGTCGGAGCACGCCGCCGCCCGGCATACCTGGGCGGGATTGCACAGGTACAGCCCGGTGTCGGGGGCAAGGGAGGCGACCGGCGGCCGATTGAATCCCACCGTGACGACCAGCGTGTCGGCACCCGCCGCGCCGCAGGCGTCGGTGGCCCGCAGCACGAAGGAGTAAGTGCCGGCGACGGTAGGGGTGAAGCAGAACTGGTTGGCCAGTGTATCCAGAACGCTGCCGGGGGGACTCTCGACGAGTTCCTCTACCGTGACGTTATCGTCGCCGTCCAGAACGGTGTACAGGAAGCAAACCTCCTGGGCGGCGCAGAGGTAGACGGCCGTATCCTCGGGCAGCGACACCACCGGTTTGCCGTTAAGGGTGACGTTGATGACGGCGACCAGCGTGTCGGCCGCGTTGCAACTGTCGAGGATCTCGGCGGTAACGCTGTAGCTGCCGCTCGTCGGGGCATCGAAGCACCAGAGGCCGCCCGGGGTCACCGTGCCGTTTCCGGAAAGGCGCCGCCATTCATACAGGTCGCCGTCCGCGTCGGTAGCCGCAAACTGGGCGCAAATCTGGCCGGCGGCGCAGAGGAAGGTATCGACGGACGGCGGGTTGGTGGCCACCGGCGGGCTGTTAATGGTGATGTCGGCGATAAGCAGACAGGTATCCGTGCCGCAGTCGGTGGCGGCGACGATCTGGAGTTCATAGTGTCCGCTGGTATCGGCCGGGAAGCACACGTTACCGCCAGTGTACGTGCCGATCGGGGTGATCGTGACTACCGCACCGGTACCCACCACACCGACCGGCACACACACCGTATCGGGTGTACACAGGAAGCGATCGATCGGGTCGGGACAATCGATCTGAGCCGCCTGACCGATGCTGACGTTAAAGACCAGTTCGCAGGTATCAGCGCCGCAGGTGTCCGCGGCGATGACGGTCACCGGGTAGGTGCCGGACGTGTCAGCGAAGAAGCAGAGTTCGCCGTTCGCCCAGGAGCCGTAGGAAACGGTGACGTTTGCGGTGGACGGTGTGACGTCGAGCATCTGACACACGTCGTCCGGCGTACACAGAGAAACTTCTATGGGGCTCGCGGGGCAGTCAATCTGCGCCCGCGCGCCAATGGCAATGGTAACAACGATCGTGTCCAGGCCCGCTGCACCGCATGAATCGGTGGCGCGGACGATGAACTCGTAGCTTCCGGCCGCGGAAGGCGTGAAGCATACGGTGTTGGCGACCGTGTCAATTGTTCCGTACCCGGACAGCATGGATTCGACAATCCCCGAGAGCCCGTCCGGATCGAACACCTGATAACCCACGCAGACGGGTTCAGGCTGGCACATTTCGAGCGACGTGTCGCTGTCCAGCGTGACCATCGGCGCGCTGTTGATCGTGACGTCGATTACGGCAGTGTCCACGGACGACTCGCCGCAGTCGTCGACGGCCTCGAGCGCGAACAGGTACGTGCCGGACTGAGTGGGGTTAAAACAGATTCGGCTGCCATCGTACGTGGCCGGGGTGGAACTGCTAAAGATGCAATCAGTGAGATTGCCGTCGGCGTCACTGCACGAGGCCGGCCAGCAAAGCGTGGTCGCGTCATCGCACAGGAACACGTCCTGGTCCCCGCCGGCATCGGCCACCGGGGCCGTGTTGACCACCACACCGACATTTATAGTGTCCCTGGCCACGCGGCCGCACTCGTCCTCCATCGCGAGCACAAAGGTGTAGGTGCCGGAAGAGCCGGGAGTGAAACAAATCTCCGAGTTGATCGTATCCAGCGTTCCGGCGCCCGTCTCCAGGACGAGCGTGCGGGAGCGCGGATCGTTGGGGTCATAGGCCGTGTACGGCAGGCAGATACTCGACGACAGGCACAGCGTGGTGTCGAAATCCGGGCCGAACTGCACGACCGGTGATTCATTTATCTCGAACTCAACCTTGAACGACGACGTGCACTCGGCCCCGCAACTGTCGAGACAGCGGACGGTCACGGTGACGCTCTGGCTTGTCACCGGCGTGTAGCACCAGTCGCCGCCTGTGAGAACACCCGGACCCGAGACGATCTGACAGAGTTCGAGGTTTCCGTCGATATCCGTGGCATACGCAGGCAGGCAGACCTCGGAGGCCGCGCACTGGAAAATAGTGGTATCGCTTGGCATCACGCAGACGGGGCCGGAGTTGATGGTCACGTCTATGACCACCGTATCGCGATCAACGGCGCCGCAGGCGTCGCTGGCTTCAAGGACGAACTGGTAGGCACCGGAGGCGCCCGGCGTGAAGCAGATGTTATCGCTGTCATAGGTGCCGGGACCGGAGATCAGCGCGCAGTCGGAGAGATTGCCGTCGACGTCGCTGCAGCCGGCCGGCCAGCAGATCTGGTCCGGCGAGCACAGGAACAGCGCCTGGTCCGCACCGGCGTCTGCAACCGGCGGGCTGTTCAGGGTGTAGTGAACAACCACCGTATCGAAGCTCGCCGTGCCGCAGCTGTCGGTGGCTTTCAGCACGAACTCGTAATCGAGCGTGCCCGTGGGAGTGAAACAAATGTTGGTACCGTCATAGGTGCCCGGGCCGGTAATCAGCTCAACCACCTGCAGGTTTCCGTCGGGATCACTCACGGAGGTCGGCCAGCAGATCGCCTGGGGAGCGCACTGGAACACCGTCTTGTCTTCCCCGGCAAAGACCACCGGAGGATCGTTGAAGTCGACCGCCACGAGGAGCGTATCGTAAACCGCCACGCCGCACGAATCTGTCACCCGTGCGACAAACTCGTAATTCCCCGCTACCGGGGGCGTAAAGCACAGCAGGTCGGAGCCGACAAAGAGAGCGCCGCCGCCGCTGATCAGTTCCACGGCGGCCACGTTGCCTTCCGCGTCGTAAAGGGAGAACGGCAGGCAGATTTGTTCGGCCAGGCACAGGAAAACGCCCGTATCGTTGCCCAGCGAAAAGACCGGCGGCGTGTTGACCGTCGCGTCAAGGGTCAGGCTCACGGTATCAGCAGCACCGCACGAATCGGCAACTTCGGCCGTAACGGAGAAGCTGCCGGTGCTGCCGGCCGTGACGCACCACTGGCCCGAAGGACCGACCGTGCCGTCGCCGGTCAGCCGTGACCAGGTAAGCGTTCCGCCATCCGGGTCGTCGGCCCCGAACTGATAGCACACCTGGCCGGGATCGCAGAGGAAGGTGTCGAGCGGCGAGGGCGGGTCGACCGCAAGCGGAGGCCGGTTGATCTGCACGTCGGCGATCACGATACACGTGTCAGTACCGCAGCCCGTCGAGGCGACAACTTCGATTTCGTAATGGCCGCTGGTGTCGGCAGGGAAACAGACATGGCCGGCGGAATAGGTGCCGATCGGGCTGACCGTCACTACCGGTGAAGGACCCATGATTCCGACCGGGATGCACACCGACTGCGCCTCACAGATAAATATGGATTGCGGATCCGGGCACGCAATCTGTGCCGCCTCACCGATTTCGACGACGAACGTGACGACGCACGTGTCGGCGCCGCACGACGTCTCGGCGATCACGGTGACTTCGTAGGTGCCCGACGTGTCGGAGTAGATGCACAACTCACCGTTCGCGTATATGCCGTTGGAAACCGTTACCGAAGCCGAGGCGGGCGTTATGGGCAGCATCTGGCAGACGGTGTCCGGTTCGCAGAGTGAGACGTGAATCGGCTCGGTCGGGCAGTCAATGGAGGCGAATTGACCGAGCGTCACCGTCACGACAATCGTATCTTTGTCGAAGGCCGAGCAGGAGTCGGTCACGCGCACCACGAATTCATAGGTGCCGCCGGCCGTGGGTGTGAAGCAGATCCTGTCGGCGGCCGTGTCTATGCTTCCGTAGCCGGAAACCATTTCTTCTATCAGACCCGCCGGACCCTGGGGGTCGGACGGCGTATAGACGAGACAAATCTCTTCGGGAGCACACAGGGAGACCGACGTATCGTTGCCGAAGGCCACCGTGGGCGGGTCGTTAACCGTTATTTCGTAGGTCTTGCCGGTGGTGTCGGCCGCGCCGCAGGTGTCCGTTACAGCCAGTGTCACGGCGTAGCTTCCCGACTCATCCGGTGTAAAGCACCACAGGCCGGCGGGGCTGACCGTGCCGTCGCCGGTAAGTTTTGTCCACGTCAGGGGATCACCATCGGTATCGTTGGCCTGAAACTGGTAACAGATTTCCTCCACCGTGCAGAGGGTCCGCGGCATGGGGCTGGTCGGATCGACTGTTACCGGCGCCGAGTTGAGCGTGACATAATAGATGATCGACGTGGTATCGGCGGCACCGCAGGAGTCAGCCACGATGACCGTGGCGGTGTAAGAACCGGAGGCCGTCGGCGTCAGGCAGAATTCACCGTCCGGCGATATCGTACCGGCGCCGGCCAGGAAGCTCCAGACAAGCGGGCCGCCGTTGGGGTCCGTGGCGGTGAAGGTGTAACAGACCTCCACCGTGTCGCACAGGAAAACGGTGACGGGCGACGGCGGCTCGGCGACCGGCGGATCGTTCCTGTCAATCGTTACCACCACCGTGTCCCGGTCTTCAAGACCGCAGGCATCGACGGCACGAATCACAAATGTATGGGCGCCGCTCGTGGCCGGCGTGAAACAGATCTGGTCATCGACCAGGCTGCCGGGGCCGGACAGCAACTCGCTGACGACCAGGTTGCCATCGGCGTCGTGAAACGAAACCGGGAGACAAATCTGCTCGAAGTCGCAGACGAACAGAGACTGGTCCGGCCCGGCCGCGGCGTGCGGCGCCGAATTCAGCGTCACGGTAACGAGAATCATGTCCGTGCTCTCGTAGCCGCAGGCGTCGGTGGCAGTGGCAATCACCTCGTACACACCGGACGTGTCGGCGGCGAAGCAGATATCCTCCGTTGTCGGTGACGGTGCCGTGCGGGCGGCCAGGGCGTCGATCTCTACCGGCCCGGCAAGACACGAGATTTTTACCTCGTTAAAGACGAGGCCATCCGGCAGGTCAAACGTAATACCGCCTATTCCCGAGCCGGCTGACCCGCCCGGAAAGACGCGCGTGAGGGTGTGGACCGTTACGCCGTTGAGCCTGAACTGCAATTCGGCCGTGCCGCCGCCGTTGGTGTTGGTGAATACAACGAAGTCGGTATTGGCGCCGTTGCACGTGGTGACAGCCTGGCTGTATCCAACTGTACAGAAGTTACCCGCCGCAAACGCCAGGGAACCATCCCCGTCACCGCCGTCGGGACCGCCGGGGCCGGGAGCGGTGAAGGTCATGTCGGTCGGTGGGCCTGCCAGATGATCGGCGGAGTTACCCGGTTCCAGGCCGGTTGGGAACGACCCGTAGTCAACGATGAAGTCGACAAAGCCAAAATCCGGCAGCGTGACGTCGACGCCCGACTGCGAGTTGACCGGCGGGACAAAGTCCGAGGCGATGTACAGGACCTTACCGGGAGCACCGCCGCCTATCTGAATGATCGTTCCGCCGAGATGGTCCAGGCGAGCCACCTGATCGAAATTCGTCAGCGTGCCGGAATACTGCCCCAGATTGGTCGTGACGGAGGTCACGTCGCAATCGGCGTCCAGAACGTCGAGTGGCAGGCAGATCTCCGCCGGGTCACACAGGAAGATGGCCGTGTCATCGGGCAGGACCACCACGGGAGCGGTGCCGACGGTAACCTCATAGATAATCTGAAGGGTATCGGCGCCGCCGGTGCCGTCGATTACTTCGAACACGGCCGTATAGGCGCCGCTCGTGGACGGACTAAAGTCATAGTAGCCGACGACCGGAGAGACGGAAGGCGTCGAGCTCAGGAAGCCCGGTCCGGACAGAAGGGTCATGGTCAGGACGTCGCCCGGATTAGGATCGGTGGCGATAATCGTATCGTATACGGCCTCGCCGGAGCATATCACGACCGTGTCGGTGCCGCCCGGCGTCACGAAGTTGGGGGGCATGAAGGGCGGACAGAATACCGTCGAAAACTGTATCCCGTTCGCCTCGTACGCCCAGCTTCCGGTGTAGCGGTCACCGTAAGTGGTGCCAGGAACAATCAGGCCGTTCATATTGAACGTGGCGCCCGGCAGGCTCTTGGGCGTGAAGCGGCTGGTATTGGGGTCGTCGATTGGATCGTTAAGCTGGTACTGGTCGGTTATTCCTGCATAGGTGTCGACGAATCCGGGGACTGAAGACAGCAACGTCAGGTCGTCGCCAAGGTACACCTGGTCGGCGTTAAACGCCACGGTGTGGCCGGAACTCCAGAGGTTGAAGTCGATCGCACAGCCGGCTACCACGATCCCGAGCGTGTCGCGGAAATCCCCCGTATCCTTAATCTTGGCATAGTCGATGGTGATATCCCACCAGATTTCGTACAGGTTCTCGGCGATGGAATCAGGCCACCTGACCCAGCCCCAGCGGTCGTTCTGCTTCAGGTCGCACGAAAGCTCGAATCCCTGTGCCCACAGGTTCACAGCCGGCGTCGGATCCTGTTCCATCGTCACCAGAATGCTGCCGTGGAACTGTTCCAGCGATTGCCCGCGTGAATACAGGAAGTTGGCAATGTACCACTTGCCGGCAGCAGTGTCATTGTAGATGTAGTACCCCCCGAGATCGGTTTCCAGAGGACCGGGCAGGACGGGCACCCCCTGAAAGTAGCTCGAATCGACAAGGTTGTAGTTGGGGGGCGGACCCGGCGGATTGTTGGTCCACGGCCAATAGTAGTCTGCGACCGGGTCGGGTCCCGTATCGTCAGGCTCCTGGTCGCTGGCATAGACTGTGTACGGTTCGCCGCTGATTGGATCGTCCGCAACGAGCGCGGGTGCTCCGATCAGGAGAACGGCAATGCAGGACAGAATCAACCTTACGGGTTGCATGCAACTCTCCCGTTATCCAGATCACTAATATTCGCTTGTTACAAGGACAGCAAACGGCGTAGGTCCGGAGCAGACGAAAGTCCGCGAAACCTGGCATACGGGTAGGAAATACTCTGTTTACGTGCTGAGATTAGCAATCAGCCATGCTGTCTCCCCGAAAATTACCTAAATCGCCGCTGTCTTGCAGGTCTTCCGGGCCTAGTCCTGACCGTGTGCTTTCGAGAATCTCTCCTCAAGGCATGACCCGACCTGTACATATCAAATTACAATATCTGGGGCTTCTGTCAAGCGAAAACTGCTCAATTATAGGGCAGTCGCGGCGTTTTCCGCGGAAAAGGGAATAACTCTATCTGATTTGGGACGGTTTCGCCCCGTTCGGCCGCCGAATCCTCTCCAGCTTGGCCAGCAATTCCTGAGCCTCGCGTTTCGACAGGCCTTCCCGGACAAGGCTGTCGAGCCCCATCTCTGCTGATTCGAGGTACTTGACAAGAATCACCAGTTCCGGCGCCGAGAATGTCGCGGCATTGACCGTGTAATCCTCGAAAGCTTCATAAGCTATCGGGCAGACCGTCCTGACTACTTCGGCCATAATATTCGCATACGCCCTCATCTCGGCCTGGGCGTGACTGTCCATCCGCAAGCGCAAAAAGTG
Source organism: Acidobacteriota bacterium (assembly GCA_035529075.1). Taxonomy (NCBI): domain Bacteria; kingdom Pseudomonadati; phylum Acidobacteriota; species Acidobacteriota bacterium. Next base: position 187,551 of record DATKXK010000005.1, read on the forward strand.
GAAAAGGTTATGAAGGTCAATCTTCCAGTACCACTCGGTATATAGCGACAGGGGGAGGTTTATTCGCGCCAGCTCACGGGCCAGCCCAGTCTCGACAAAGGCCTCGTATTCGGCGTACTGAGTCTCCTGCGAACCCTGCAAGTGGTCCAGAAAGCGGTCCTTTATGTCATCCGGCAGTTCGTCCTGCGATCGCCCCTGCTTGTTCACGGTCGATTGCAGGCGGATGTCTTTTCGCTCGGGCCGGAAAAACTCGGGCCGCATGACCGAATACCGACCGGAATACTCGTTGACGCTGGCCGAACGATGCCGAATCCATTGCCGGGCGACGAAAATGGGCAGTTTGACGTGGAATTTCAATTCCACCATCTCGAACGGGCTGGTGTGCCGTTGGCGCATCAGGTAGCGGATGAGCGCACGGTCCTCGGAGATTTTCTTGGTGCCTTCGCCGTAGCTGACCCGTGCCGCTTGAACAATAGCCTGATCCGATCCCATGTAGTCGACCAGCCGGATAAAACCGTGGTCGAGGACCTTGAATTCCCTGTCCAGCAGGGCGTCCGCTTCTTTGCTGGTTGCGTGAGCCATATTGCTGTTACCTGAGACCGACCAACGTCTGAATATAGGGTTGCGGCCGAGGCGGGACAATCTATTTATGCCCGGCGTACGGTTGGCCGAGGCGCCCTGCCGGTGGCGGGCTTGCGTGCGGGTTGCTTTTCGGCGTCACGTTGGGTATCTTCGGACTCTTAGTGAAACTGATCAGATCGGATGGTGCCCCCGCGACGGGGCGAGGCGCGCCCGGATACGACACGAAGGAGACTGCACATGACCCCGCAAAAAGCCTACGATGAACTGGAAAAGCGACTTAAAGAAATCGCCTTGATTCAATCGAGTATCGGCCTGTTGGGCTGGGAGGAACGCACCTACATGCCGCCCCGTGGCGCTGATCTGCGATCCCGGCAGCTAAGCTACCTGGCCGGGCTGGGCCACGAGAAATTCACCGACCCTCGCATCGGCGAACTGCTGGCGACTGTCGAGGGCAGCGAGCTGACGAAGGATCCCGACTCGGTTCAGGCGGCAAACGTGCGCGAAATCCGCCATCTCTATGACAAGAATACGAAGCTCCCGAAGGATCTCGTCGAAGAACTCACCCGGACCACGTCGCTCGCCGAGACGGAATGGGCCACTGCCCGTAAGAACTCGGACTTCAAAGCGTTTCTTCCGTGGCTGGGAAAGGTTGTCGATCTGACCCGGAAAAAAGCCGAAGCTTACGGATACGAGGGGGAACCGTACAATTCGCTGCTGGATGACTATGAGCCGGGGGCGACCGTTGACGACATCATCGAAGTGTTCAAGAACCTGAAGGATGAACTGGTGGACCTGGTCGGTCGCATAGCCGAGGCTTCGAAAAAGCCCGATGTTTCCGTCGTTGAGCGCGAGTACGACGTCGAACGCCAGAAGCTGTTCAACGAGATGGTCGCCTGCGCGATCGGTTTTGATTTCGCGGCCGGGCGACTGGATATCTCCACCCACCCGTTCACCAACGGTCTCGGACCCGGCGATACGCGCATTACGACCCGCTTCAACCCCCGGCGGTTGAACGATGCCCTGTTTGGTACCATGCACGAAGTCGGCCACGCCCTGTACGAGATGGGGCTGCAGAAGGACAAGTATTTCGGAATGCCCGTCGGCGACTCCGCGTCTCTGGGTATTCACGAGTCGCAGTCCCGGATGTGGGAGAACCAGGTTGGCCGGTCAAAGGAATTCTGGGTCTATTTCCTGCCTCAACTCAAACGGATATTCCGCCAGTCGCTCAACGGCGTGGAGCTCGACGACTTCTACGCTGCCGTCAACCATGTCACGCCCTCGTATATCAGGGTCGAAGCGGACGAGGCGACGTACAATCTCCACATTCTCCTGCGCTTCGAGCTCGAGAGAGCGATGGTCCTGGGGGATCTCAAACCCGGCGACGTGCCGGGTGAGTGGAACAGCCGTTTCAAGAAGTACTTCGGTCTTGACGTCGATACAGACGCCCATGGCTGTCTTCAGGACGTGCACTGGTCGGCCGGCCTGATCGGTTACTTCCCCACGTACACCCTGGGCAATCTGTACGCCGCTCAGTTCTTTGCCAGGGCGAAGCAGGACATCCCGGATCTTCCCCAGCAGTTCGAGCGGGGCAACTTCAGCAGTCTGCTCGGCTGGTTGCGCGAAAACATACACTACCAGGGCCAGCGATACCGGGCCAACCGTCTTTGTGAGCGCGTGACGGGCAAGCCGCTGTCGCACCGGCCGCTGATGGAGTATATGAACGCCAAGTTCAAAGAGATCTACGGCCTTTAAGACTGCCGGCTCGGGTTGAAGGAAGGTCACGAGCGGAGCCGGGCACCTTTTACGGCTTGGCCGGCGGCGATATGACTGCACGCGCTATATACCGGCCCGGCCGAGGTCGAGGACGTGATAGCGAATACGTTACAGCAACAGTTGCGTGAGCTTATCACCGAGATTCTGCACGAAGAGCGCTACTTCCAGACCCGGGCTCGGCAGATGCACCTTGACCAGGGAACGCTTGACGCCCGACACGTCCAGGTAATGAGAACCGGGAAGTTGACACCGGCGCACGATCGGCTCAAGAGGGTGCATGACGCGATGTTCAAAGCTCATCGCAGGGTTGCGCGGGACCATCACGGTGTCGTGACCTCCTGTCGGCGAATTGCCGACGGGCTGGGTGCCGGGACAGTCAGTGAACGCCAAATAGCACTCGAGCTTGACCACCTGCGCTCAGTCCTTAAGGCTATGAAGACCGAGCACGCCACTGTCGAGGCCGAGCGACGGAGAATCGACAGGGAGCACGCCGCCTACGTGCGATCGATATCCGGCGGTCGTTGACAAACTGCCAATAGAAGCGGTGACCGTGACCCGTCGGGCAACTCCTCCTGAGAACGGCCTCCTGATGTTCCGACGGCCGGGTCGGGCCTCTCGGGCGGAACGTAAGGGACCCAGAAATCCTTTGCCAAACGTAAACTCAGCCGGTTACTTGTTTCGAGGCTGCAGCCGGCAGAGGGAGTCACCGATAGTGCAAGTAGTTGCCAGGAAACGAATGGGACGGAAATGCGGATAATAATCGTTGGTGCGGGAGTTGTGGGCTCTGCGGTGGCGGAGCAATTGCTTCGCGACAAGCACAGCCTGGCCATTATCGATGTAGACCGCAGTCTGACCGCGCAGCTTGCCGAGAAGCAGGACGTTCAGATTCTGACGGGCTCCGGCTCATCACCGAGGCTGTTACGGGAAGCCGGCATAGCCGATGCCGACATGGTTCTGGCCGTGACGCCGGATGACGAGGTCAATATCGTGGTCTGCGCCATCGCTGCCGAGTACAACGTAGGCCGCCGCATCGCCCGCCTGAGGAGCCCCGATTACGTGCGCGGCGACGCCGGCTTTGATCTTACGGGGCTCGGCGTCACGGCCGTGATCCACCCGGAAAAATTGATGGCCGAACATATCCTGCAGTTCATCGAGACCCCCCATGCCGTGGAGTCGGCCAGCTTCGAGAAGGGCAGCATATTCCTGCGCGGCTACCGGGTCAGGGAAAACATGGAACTGGCCGGCAAGACACCACGCGAGATTCGGGAGCAGATCGCACCCGAGGTCATCCTGTTTGCCGCCATCAACCGCAATGGCCGCGGCATGATCCCTTACGGCAACACCGGCATAGAGCCGGGCGATATTGTCTATACCCTGTTTCCGGCGGAGTCGCTTGAGAGCTTCCTGAAACTGGTCGGCCAGGTCAGGAAGAAATCCCGGAAGATCATCGTTACGGGCGATTCGTACGCCGTGCTGGAGATGGCGCAGGCGCTGGACTCGACGGAACACAAAGTCATACTCGTTGATCCCGACCTGGAACAGGCGAAGTCGGTGGCCGGCATGTTCAGCAATATCGAGGTCATCCACGGGGATTGCACCGACGCCGGTCTGCTTCGGGAACTCAATGTCGATACGGCTTCGTTCTTCATCGCCGTCTCCGATCAGTCTGATTACAACATTCTCTCCGCCCTGCTGGCGAAGGCCGAGGGTGCCCACGAGGTTATCGCTGCTTCCACGGAGACCCGGCACGACCGGTTGTTCAATTCGATCGGGATTGACCACGTGGTAAACGTCCGTCTTACGGCCGCCCGGGAGATCCTGGAGATCATCTCCCGCGGCCAGATCGGCGCCGTTGTTGAGCTGTCCAATATCGACATTGAGGCGGCTCGCTTCACGGTTGACCCGCAGAGTGAAATCGCCGGGCTGAAAGTGCAGAAGATAGCCAGGAAGCTGAAGAAGGACTCGATCATCGGCGTCATCGTGCGCGGCGACCGGATGATAATCCCCGGCGGTGATACCGTCATAGAGGCCGATGATCACGTGATCATTATATCGCGCGGCAAGCACCTGCCGGCCTTGGCCAGCCTGTTCAGACCCGGCGGCCTGTTTACTTGGAGGTAGCAGCGTGCACAAGGCAGCGGTCGGGTATGTTATTGGGAAGCTCATGCAGGTGCTGGCGGGTGTCCTCCTGGTGCCGTTGGGTATTGCCGTCTACGACTACCGGGCGCTCGAGTTCAGCCGCATCCTCGCTGCACCCGAAGTCGTCGGGTTTCTTCTTTCCGTGCTCCTGTCGTTCGTGCTCGGCACGTTGATGGTGGCGAGCCTTCGCCACGGCCGTGAGCTCCAGGGGGCCAGAGAGGGGTACGCCATCGTCGCCATCGGATGGATCTGGCTGACCTTCTGGACCTGCCTGCCCCTGTTCTTTTACTTCGTGTCCCGAAACGCGGGCGGGCTGGCCCATCACCTGGCCTGCTTCACGGACGCGTATTTTGAAATCATGTCCGGTTTCACAACCACGGGCGCCAGTATCCTCAGTGATATCGAGTCCGTGCCCCGGTCATTGCTGTTCCTGCGCGCCCTGGCCCACTGGCTGGGCGGTATGGGTATTATCACGCTGGCCATAGTCATCTTTCCGTCCATGGGGGTCACGGCGTACCAGATGTTCCGAGGGGAGGTACCCGGGACCAGTCCCGGGAAGCTGAAGCCGCGATTGTCCCAGACGGTGTCAATTCTCTGGGGTGTCTACTTCCTCTTCACGGCCGCCGAAACCGTCCTGCTGTTCATCGGCGGTATGGGCCTGTTTGACGCCGTCTGTCACGCCTTCGCCACTATGGCCACGGGCGGGTTCTCAACACAGAACAGCTCCGTTGCAGCCTACGGATCGGATTTCATTCGGTGGGTCATTATTGTCTTCATGTATCTGGCCGGCGTCAACTTCATCCTGCATTTCCGGGCGTTGCGCGGTGATCTGGCGGCGATGTACCGCAATCGCGAATTCCTCTTCTACAACGGGGTCATCCTCGTGGCCATCGTCCTGGTCACCAGCGTGCTCTATTTCAACGGCCCGGCGACGCCCGAAACGGCGGCCCAGAGTTACCGCCATGATCCCATGCCCGCCGAGGAGTTCGACGCCCACTACGCTCAGGAAGCGGGCAAGGTGAGCACCCTTTACGGCAGCATCCGGACGGCGACTTTCCAGGTGGTGTCAATCGTGACTACGACCGGTTTTTCCACCGCCGACTTTGACCTGTGGCCGAATTTCGTGCGCTTTCTGCTGGTCTTCCTGATGTTCTTCGGCGGCTGCCTGGGGTCGACCGGCGGCGGCATCAAGATGATTCGCGTGGTCGTGGTGTTCAAGGTGGCCTGGAAGCAGTTGCGCAAGATGACTCAGCCACGCCTGGTCGCTCCCATCAAGGTCGGGGACACGGTGCTGCATGATGAGGCCGTCGTCAACGTCGTCGCGTTCTTCATTCTCTTCACCGGCCTGTTTATCCTCGTGGCTTTCCTGATGACGCTGTTTACGCCCGACCTGACCACGGCCGTTGCCTGTTCCATCGCCACCATCGGCAACATCGGTCCCGGTCTGGCCGGTATAGGTGCGGCCGAGAACTACGGCTGGTTGCCGTCGCCCGCCAAGTGGATTCTGGTGCTGTCGATGCTCCTCGGTCGCCTCGAGATTTTCACCGTGCTGATCGCCTTCCGGCCGTCCGTGTGGCGCCGGTAGCGGGCGAAAACCCCTGGTGCCAGCATCGGTATACCGTTATCATACTCCATCACGGGCCGCGCGTGACCGGGCCCGGCGACCGGTTTCGCCCGGCCGCCGGCCGGTGAACGCGAGGTGCGCCCGGTATAGAGCGCCGCAGGTAGTCTGAAAATGAAAACGATATTCTTCTTTGTCTTCTTTGTCAGTTTGTTCATTCTGGTCCTCGGCCTGATCGAGGTCCTTCTGCTGCGCGTTCTGAATAAGGTGTGGTGGAAAAAGAAGGTTGTCCGCCGCCTGGCCCTGTCACTGCCGCTGGTCGGTGTCGCGGGGTTCGTCGTGTTCGCCGCCGGCGAGTTCTATCGCATCCCCTGGCTGGCCGTCCCGGCCTCGGTGGTCGCCGCCATGGCCTTCATCCTTGAAGTCTGCCTGATGCTCTCCCTGCCGGTGTCGGGCGCCATCCATCTGGTCGATCACTGGGTCCACCGGCTTACACGTCACTGGGCACCGGGCAGGGGAGAGCCGCCGGATCGCCGTCGACGACTGTTCCTCAAGGGGGTGGCCATGGCGGTGCCGCTGGGAACGATCGGTATGGGTGTCTTCGGAGTGGGGCGTTCGTTTGTGTCTGCCAACGTGTACCTGCGGAGGATTGCCATGGACAACCTCCCGGACGACCTGGTCGGCCTGCGAATTCTGCACCTGTCCGATCTCCACCTGGCGCACTACGTCACCCTCGACGATCTGGTGACGGTGCTGCAGAAGGCTCAGGAGTTCCAGCCGGACGTCGTCCTGGTCACCGGCGACGTGGCCGACGACCTTGCCCAGTTACCCGGCGCGCTGGGGCTGATAGCAGAGTCGGGCACACCAATGGGGTGCTACGCGTCGCTCGGCAATCACGAGCACTTCAGGGGGCTGACCCAGGTGAGGCGGACATTCGACGGTTCCCCGGTGCCGCTGCTGGTGAACGAGGCGGTCCGCTTGCCCGTGGGTGAGGCCTCGGTCATTATTGCCGGGATCGATGATCCCCGGCTGATGGAGGGTGGCGACGCCGGATTCTATACCCGGTGCCTGGACCTTGCTCTCTCGGAAACCCGCGACGGTGATGTGACGGTTCTGATGAGCCATCGGCCAGCCGTCTTCGACTACGCCGCGGCGCGGGGTGTGCACCTCACGCTGGCCGGCCACACGCACGGGGCGCAGATTGGGTTGTTCGGACGTTCCCTCCTCGAAAGTTATTTCCCGCGACAATACCTGTGGGGACACTACCGTACGGCTGCGTCGCACCTGTATACCTCGAGCGGTGTCGGTCACTGGTTTCCGTTTCGTCTCGGCTGTCCTCCCGAGGCGCCGGTGCTGGAGCTGGTACGCTCGCAGGGGTCTCGCTGACGTCCGTCGTGCCGTCGCTCAAGTTGATTTTTTTTGCCCGAGATGAATATTTTTTCTTGCTAAAAAAACTCCGGGGAGATTATGTTTTGCAGGAATAGAGGGAGTTGGTTGCACCGGGGTTTTGCGTAGCTACTCATGATTCAGAGAGAGAGAAGTCAAGGTTAAGCCGTAACCCTAACGTAATGCTAAAGGAGTAACAAATGGCAGTAGCCAAGAAGAAGGTTGCCAAGAAGAAGGTGACCCCGCGCAAGAAGACGGCTGCCAAGAAAACAGCGGCCAAGAAGAAAACGACCGCGAAAAAGAAAGTAGCCGCCAAGAAGCCGACTGTGAGGAAGAAGGCAGTAGCCAGGAAGAAGACGACCGCCAAGCGGAAGACGGCCAAGCCGAGAAAGACGACCGCACGCAAGGCGGCGCCCAAGGGGAAGACCACCCGCAAGGCGGCCCCGCGCAAGAAAACCACTCGTAAAGCGGCCGCCAAGAAGAAGACCACCAAGCGCAAACCCAACCCGGCCTTCATGCGGCCGATGACGCTATCGGCCGATCTGGGCGCCGTCGTAGGAGCCAAGCCGATTCCTCGTACGGAGGTCACCAAGAAGATCTGGGCATACATCAAGAAGAACGGACTTCAGGACGCCGTGAACCGTCGCATGATTAATGCCGACGACAAGCTCATACGGGTCTTCGGCGGCAAGCGAAAGGTCTCAATGTTTGAGATGACCAAGCTTATCTCCAAGCACATGAAGTAGCGAGCCTGGTCTTCATCTAAGTACACAGGGCAGGTCGGCTATGCCGGCCTGTTTTTTTTCATTCCTTTTGCTCCCGCGCCGTCGGCTCCGTACCTTGGGATGAGAAACAGCACTATCGAGCAAGCCGAGGTGGTATGAACGCGCAAACCCGTATCAGATTAGTAATCGCTGTCCTGTGCACGGTCGGACCGGTTCTGTATTCACCGGCACGAGCCGGCCGGCCGGCGGTGTATCCCCCGACGCACGTAGAGGTGGTCACGGACACTCTCCACGGTCGCGCCGTGGAGGATCCCTATCGCTGGCTGGAGGATCAACGGAGCTCACAGACCCGGGACTGGATAGCCGGCCAGAACCAGTTCACCCGGTCCGTCCTGGACACGCTGGAGGGGCGGGACCGACTTCGCCGCCGGTTCGATGAACTCCTTCGCGTAGACAGGGTCGACGTACCTACGGTGGCCGGGGATCGATACTTCTACGGGCGTCGTAACGCCGACCAGGATCTGTTCACCATCTGCATGCGCCGGGGGCTGGACGGTCAGGAGCAGGTGCTGGTCGACCCGGACACGATGAGCGACGATCACAGCCTTAGCGTGAGCATTCTCGACGTCTCGCCGGACGGACAACTGCTTGCCTACGGTGTTCGGTCGGGAGGGGAAGACCAGGTGATTGTGCGTGTCCTCGACGTGGAAAATCGCCGCGATCTTCCCGACGTGCTTGCCAGGGGCAGCTATTACGGGGGGGTGGCGTTTACCTCGGACCTGTCCGGCCTCTACTACGGCAGGTCTGAATCGGTGGGCCCGCGCGTGTACTACCATGAGATGGGGACCGACCCGGCTGAGGATTCCGTCGTTTTCGGCGACGGTTACGGTCCCGATAAGATTGTCGAAGTGGCGCCGTCGCACGATCGCAGCTACTTGCTCATGACGGTCTTTCACGGTTCGGCGGCGACCCGGACGGAAGTCTACTTCAAGAACCTGGCGCAGGATGGCCCTGTCAGACCGCTGGTCACCGACATAGAGGCGAGGTTTCGCCCGGTGGCGGTCGGTCGGCACTGCTACCTGTTGTCGAACTGGGAGGCGCCCAACGGCCGAATCCTGCGCGTCGACCTTGAGCACGGCGAGCAGGCAAATTGGCGCGAGGTTGTCCCCGCCGGTGAAGGTGTTATTGAGGATTTCTCTCTTGTCGGCGGAAAACTGTGCCTCAATTATGTCGAACAGATCAGCTCGCACCTCAGGCTCTTCGATACCGCCGGGACGTTCCTGACCGACATCGCCCTTCCCGAGACGGGTTCCTCCGGCGCGCTGCGAGGGACGTGGGACGGTCCCGATCTGCTGTTCAGGTTCAGTTCCTTTGTCCGCCCGCGTACCATCTATCGGTATAACCTGGCGAGCGGTGACCGTGATGTCTGGTTCTCTCGGGGCGGTGGCCCCGAAAGCGGTCGGTACGACGTGAAACAGGTCTGGTATAGTTCCGTGGATGGTACACGACTTCCAATGTTCGTAGTGCACCGCTCGGGGCTGGCGCTTGACGGCAGCAACCCGGTGCTGATGACCGGCTACGGTGGTTTCAATCACAGCATGACTCCCTGGTTCAGCCCGACGGGGCTGGTGTGGGCCGAGCACGGAGGCGTTTACGTGGTGACGAACCTGCGCGGCGGGGGAGAGTTCGGGGAAACGTGGCACCGGGCCGGCATGTTTGAAAGCAAACAGAATACTTTTGACGACTTCACTGCCGCGGCCGAGTGGCTGATGCATAACGGTTACACCAGCGCGGACAGGCTAGCAATCTCCGGCGGCAGTAACGGCGGTCTGCTGGTCGGGGCGGCGCTCACCCAGCGGCCCGAGCTTTTCAAGGCCGTTCTCTGCACGTACCCGCTCCTGGACATGATCAGATATCACATGTTTCTGGTCGCCCGGTTCTGGACGTCCGAATACGGCTCGTCGGAAAACGCGGACCAGTTCTCTTACCTGATGGCCTATTCGCCCTACCACAATGTCCGGGCCGGGACCGATTATCCGGCCGTGCTGTTTGTGACCGGTGATGCAGATACACGCGTCGACCCCTGCCATGCCCGCAAAATGACGGCCCTGCTGCAATCGGCGACGGCGGCAAGCGACCCGGTTCTGCTGCTTTATGATACTCAAGCCGGGCACTCCGAGGGTCGTCCGGTCGGCCGGACGGTCGAGAACCTGGTCGATGAAGTGAGTTTTCTATTCTGGCAGTTGCAGGTGCGCCCGTAACGTCGGTCGGTTTTCCGGCGGGCACCACGAGCAATCAGCCGCTTGCCCGGTTTTGCCGTTAAAGGGGGTTGAATTTTCTGAGCCGAGTGTTATAATGGGCCTACTGTGAAATAGTTCACAAAGAAAGGTCCAGCAAAAGAGGAGATACCGTGACTTTGGTGCGACCCTTCAGGGGACTCAGGCCGCGGCCCGACGCTGCACAAGAAGTCGCCTCGCCCCCCTATGACGTGCTGAGCCGTCAGGAAGCAAGAGACCTGGCTCTCAGCAATCCCAACACTTTCCTCCGGGTCAATAAGGCAGAACTGGAGTTTGACGACGCCGTAGATCCGTACAGCGAGACGGTCTACCTGCGGGGGAAGGAAAACCTGGAGAGGCTGATCCGGGACGGTGTCATGATCCGTGATCCCCGGCCGGCCTTCTATCTGTATCGTCTCACCTGGCGCGGTGCCGGCCAGATCGGTCTGGTTGCCCTGACGTCGGTGGCCGAGTACGACGCCGGCAAGATCAAGAAGCATGAAAATACGCGACCCGAGAAGGTGCGTGACCGGGCCAACCACATAGAGTACCTGCAGGCTCAGGTCGGCCCCGTGTTTTCAACCTTTCGGCACGACCCGAGCGTTGACGCCCTCTTCAAGAAGATCACTGCCGCCCCGCCCGAAACTGATTTTACCGGCCGGGACGGTGTTCGACATGAGCTCTGGGTTGTCGATGACGGCGGTCTTATCGATGAGATCACGGCAGCGTTCGCTCGGCTGGACTGCCTGTATATCGCCGATGGTCACCATCGCAGCCAGTCCGCTTCCGAGGTATGCCGACGGATGGCCGAGAAAAATCCCCGGCACAGCGGTCAGGAAGTGTTCAACTTCTTTCTTAACGTGCTGTTTGCGGACAGCGAACTCCGCATCCTGCCGTATAACCGGGTTGTCAGGGATCTCAACGGAATGTCACCGAAGGAGATCCTCCGGCGCGCCGGTGAAAAATTCGACGTGACGGCGCAACAGAGTGCCGTCGACCCGGACCGCCCGCATCAGTTCGGAGTTTACCTTGACGGGAACTGGTATCTTCTGGAGGCTCGACCGGGCAGTTTCGACGACGCGCATCCGACCCGTTCGCTCGACGCCTCCATTCTGGCTGAGAATCTCCTCGCACCCGTGTTCGGCGTCACTGACCCGCGCACCGACAAACGCATCGATTTCATCGGCGGTATTCGTGGTGTCGGCGAGCTGGTCAGGATAGTGGATTCCGGAGAGTACAAGGTTGCCTTTTCTTTATATCCGACTTCAATTGCACAGTTGCTGAAGGTCGCGGATGCCGGTGAAGTCATGCCGCCCAAGTCGACATGGTTTGAGCCCAAGCTGCGCAGCGGCATGGTGGTTAACCCGTTAACCGATTAACAAGATAAAGGACACCGATATGCTTATTCTCATCAGTGATGCCTTTGATCCGGGCCTGCCCGGTCAGCTGGCCAGGTTTGGCGAGGTGACCGACGACAAGGGCCGGGTGCCCGAGGCCGAGATTGTCCTCGTCCGGAGCAAAACGAAAGTGACCAGGGAGTACATTGACTCGGCGCCTAAACTCAAACTGGTCATTCGCGGCGGCGTCGGCCTGGACAACGTCGATCTTGAGTACGCGAGGCAGAAGGGGATAGAGGTGTACAACACGCCGGCGGCGTCATCCGTCGCCGTGGCCGAACTGGCCTTTGCGCTCATGATTGCGCTGCCGAACAACATCACCCGGGCGGACAGTTCCATGCGTGACGGCAAATGGCTCAAGAAGGAACTGACGCGCACCGAGTTGATGGGCAAGACGCTGGCTGTTCTCGGGATGGGCCGGATCGGCTCGGCCCTGGCGGCTCGTGCCCAGGCGTTCCACATGAGAGTGCTCGGCTACGACCCGTTCGTGTACTTCTCCGACCTGGCCGAGATGAGAGGCGACCTGAGCAGCGTCCTGAGGGAGGCCGACTACGTCTCGCTGCACATGCCGCTGACGGCCGAGACGAAGGGGTTCATCAACAAGAAGACGCTGGCGGACTTCAAGGACGGCGCGTACCTGATCAATACCGGTCGGGGTAAGTGCGTGGCGGAGGAGGACGTCGCCGAGGCCCTCAAGAGCGGCAAGCTCGGTGGCTTTGCCAACGACGTCTGGTTTTCCGATCCCCCGGACTGGGACAGCCCGCTTCTGAAGGCGCCCAATTGCATTCTCACGCCCCATCTCGGTGCCTCCTCAAGGGAGAATCTGCTCCGAATCGGCGCCATCGTGGAACAGATTATAGCGAATTTCGTCGCGTAGAAGTTACCGGTTGTGGCCCTAATGTAAACAGAGGATAACGAGGCAAGACCATGGCTCACAGGATATTCAACTTTAACCCGGGACCATCCACTCTTCCGCTGGATGTCCTGAAGATCGTACAGGAAGAACTGCTGGATTATCAGGGTACGGGCATGTCCGTGATGGAGATATCGCATCGCTCGCCCCAGTACTCGGAAATCAACACCGATGCCGCTGCCCTGCTGCTTGAGGTGATGGGTCTCTCCAGCAAGTACAAGGTGCTGTTTCTTGGCGGCGGCGCCTCGACGCAGTTCGCAATGATTCCGCTCAACTTTCTTCCGGCCGGCAAAACCGCCGCCTACGTCGACACCGGTTCCTGGGCCTCGAAGGCCATCAAGGAGGCCAAAATCGTCGGCAACGTGCACCTGGCCGCCTCCTCCAAGGAGCAGAAGTATACGCGCATCCCCAAACCGTCGGAAATCGATATCCCGTCCGATGCCGCGTACCTGCACCTGACGTCAAACAACACCATCTACGGTACCCAGTATCACGAGTGGCCCGACCTCGCCGGCGTGCCCCTGATGTGCGACATGTCCTCGGACATATGCTCCCGGCGGCTGGACTTCAGCAAGTTCTCGCTGATCTATGCCGGCGCCCAGAAGAACCTCGGTCCGGCCGGGGTGACGGCCGTCATTGTCCACGAGAGCCTGCGGGAGCGCTGCAAGGACGGTAATCTGACCATGCTCGACTACCGCACCCACTGGGAGAAGGACTCCCTGTTCAACACCCCGCCCGTGTTCGGCGTGTACGTCGTGAAACTGGTCCTGGAGTGGATCAAGAAGCAGGGCGGGCTGGAGGCTGTCGAGAAGGTCAACGTGGCCAAGAAGAGCCGCATTTATGACCTGCTGGATCGTTACCCGGACTACTACCGGGGAACGGTCGAGCCGGACAGCCGGAGTTGGATGAACCTGACGTTCCGCCTTCCGAGCGAGGACCTGGAGAAGAAGTTCATCGCCGAAGCGACGGCGGCGGGCATGGGCGGACTTAAGGGGCATCGCAGCGTGGGTGGTGTTCGTGTCTCTCTTTACAACGCGATGCCGCTTAAGGGAGTTGAGAAGCTGGCTGAATTCATGGAGGCGTTCAAGAAGGCCAATTGAGCTGCCGGCCGGCAGATACCGATAATCCCACGGAGTCAGGGCCTGGTGAGGCCCTGACTCCTTTGTATATGGGCGGTCCCGGATTCACCAGCCTCAGGTTCGTTCTCATTTGACAAATCACGACTCGTGTCGTAGATAGGAACCGGTATTGTTTTCGACTGACCCGCCCGAACAAGGAGGCCGCACCATGACGCCCGTCCGCACGATATGCTTTACTCTTCTGGCATGCCTGGCCATAAGCACAGCCCCCCGCGCCCAGGTCCAGCGAACCGAAGTGGGCAACCTGGCAATTGAGAGCATTCCGGAGATCCCCGACCGGATAGTCGACCGCATGCGTCAGTATAGCAATACGCGGTCTGCTTATTTGAACGGCTGGGACCCGTCAGGGAGCGGTATCGTCATCACGACCCGTTTCGCGGAGACGGCACAATTGCACTTTGTCCGTGAGCCGCTGGGCGCCCGCGAACAGTTGACCTTCTTCGACGAGCCGGTCGGCTCGGCCCGGGTTTCTCCGGATACCGCCCGCCCCGGAATCCTCTTTTCCAAGGATATCGGGGGTGACGAACTGTATCAGATTTTCTACCTTGACCTGGACCCAAGCCACATCACCATGGTAACGGACGGCAAGTCTCGAAATGGCGAGATGAAATGGTCCCCAAGCGGCGGCATGTTCGCCTACCAGAGCACGCGCCGCAACGGCAAGGACTGGGATATCCTGGTTGCCGACATCAACACGCCGACCGAGGCAAGGACGGTGGTGCAGGGGCAGGGATACTGGGAGCCGCTGGCCTGGTCTCCCGACGAAACCAGGCTGCTCGTAGAAAACTACGTTTCCATCAACGAAGCCTACTATTACGTCGCCGATGTCTCTTCGGGCGAGATGCAGCGAGTAAACCCATCCGACGAAAAAATGGCCATGGGCGGCGGTGTGTTCTCGGGGGACGGTTCGACCCTGTACATCATCACAGACTACGGCTCTGAGTTTCGCCATCTGAGGTCTTTGGATCTGGCCGGCCGCGAATTGAAGACGCTGACCGCGCAGATCCCGTGGGACGTGAACGGCCTGGCCATTTCGCCCTCCGGAGAGACGGTGGCTTTCACCGTCAACGAAAACGGAGTCAGCCGTCTTTACCTGCTCGACACCCGGACAGGTGCGTACCGGCCCGTGCCTGGGCTGCCGGCGGGGCAGGTCAGCGACCTGCGGTTTCGACCTGACGGTTCCGAACTGGGCTTTACGCTTGAGACACCGGTTTCCCCCGGCGACGTCTACTCCCTGGTCCTGGCTGACAGCTCACTGGTGCGGTGGACACTAAGCGAGGTCGGCGGTTTGAGCCGGGAACGGTTTGTCAGCCCCGAACTGGTAGCGTACCCGACTTTCGATTCAGTGGACGGGCAACCGCGCATGATACCCGCCTACTATTACAAACCCGAGCGTGCCGCGGAACCCTACTCGGTGGTGATCCAGATTCACGGCGGGCCCGAAGGGCAGTTCCGGCCGTATTTCAGCCCCCGCCTTCAGTACTGGGTCCGCGAACTCGGGGTTGCGGTCCTGATCCCCAATGTGCGCGGGTCATCCGGCTACGGCCGGACTTACGGGCTGATGGATAACGGCTTTGGGCGCGAAGAGTCCGTACGCGACATAGGCAGCCTTCTGGATTGGATAGACACCCGACCGGAGCTCGACCCCACACGGGTCGCCGTCTACGGCGGATCATATGGTGGCTACATGGTGCTGTCGTCGATGACCCATTACAACGACCGGCTCCGGGCGGCCGTCGACGTCGTCGGCATCAGCAATTTCGTCACCTTTCTTGAGAATACCAAGGCGTACCGTCGGGATCTTCGCCGCGCCGAATATGGCGATGAGCGCGACCCGGAGATGCGGGAGTTCCTCAATCGCATATCGCCGACGACCAATGCGCACATGATCACCAGACCGGTGTTCATCGCGCAGGGGCTCAATGACCCCCGGGTACCGGCCAGTGAAGCCGAGCAGATTCTTCAGGCCGTGCGGAAAAACGGCGTCGAAGCCTGGTACCTGCTGGCCAAAGATGAAGGCCACGGCTACCGGAAGAAGAAGAATCAGGACTTCTTCGATCAGTCGGTCGTGCTGTTTTTCGAGCAGTACCTTCTGAAATAATGGGTGCCGGCCGGGCCGGCGAAGGGCCTGCCGGTTCGCCTGGTCCGGGTTGCTAATTGCTTGACAAAGGGGGGGACAGAGGTTTTTATGTGACAATCTGGTTTATTACCAACCCTATGCCGTGAGGAATTGATTTGCAGGCTCAGGACAAGACCGCCGTCGGCTATGCCGACCTTCTCGAGAAGTGTCGCCAGTATACGGCCTCGCGCGAAGTGCAGGCAATGGGGATCTATCCGTACTTCCACCCTATTCAGTCTGCCCCCGGCGACGAAGTCGTTGTCGACGGCAAAGAGTGCATCATGATCGGGTCCAACAACTACCTCGGCCTGGTAAACCACCCCAAGGTCAAAGAGGCGTCGGCTGAGGCGGCCCGCAAGTTCGGCTCCGGCTGCACCGGTTCGCGGTTTCTCAACGGGACGCTTGATCTTCACCTCGAGCTTGAAGATCGGCTGGCCAAGTTCATGAAGAAAGACCGGGCGCTGGTTTTCTCCACCGGATTCCAGACCAATATGGGGACGATTTCCTGCCTGGTCGGCAAGAACGATACCGCCGTTATCGATCGTCAGGATCACGCATGCATAGTTGACGGCTGTCGCCTCTCTCATGGCAAAACGCTGAAGTTCTCGCACAACGACATGGCGGACCTGGGACGCATTCTCGGTAATATCCGGAGCAACAACCATCGTAGCGGCATCCTGATTGCGGTCGACGGCGTTTTCTCCATGGAAGGCGATATTGCCAACCTTCCTGCGATCGTCGAACTGGCGGACAAATACGGCGCCACGGTGATGGTTGACGATGCTCACTCGATCGGCGTGCTCGGCGCCACCGGCGCCGGCACGGCCGAGCACTTCGGGCTGACCGATAGGGTTGCCTTGACCACCGGCACGTTCTCAAAGTCATTTGCGTCGCTGGGCGGGTTCGTGGTCGGCGACGACAGCGTCATAGAGTATATTCAGCATAACTCGCGGGCACTCATATTCTCTGCGTCGATCACGCCCTCGTCGGCCGCGGCCGTGCTGGCGGCCCTCGACATCATCCAGGCCGAACCGGAGCGCCGCGAACACCTGTGGAAAAACGCCAGGCGGATGCTCCGCGAGTTCAAGACCCTCGGATTTAACACCGTAAACTCGGCCACGCCGATTGTCCCCATCCTGGTCGGAGAGGACCTCGACACGTTTGCGTTCTGGAAGGCGCTTTTTGACAACGGCGTGTTCAGCAATCCGATAGTCTCTCCTGCCGTTCCGCCGGGTCAGGCGATGATCCGAACGTCCTACACCGCCACGCATACCGACGAGCAGTTGGATCGGGTGCTGGAGGTGGTGGCCAAGGTCGGCCGGGAAAAGGGACTCATTTCCTGAGTCTATGGCAACCTTCGAAGTCGTCGAAGTAGAGTCCTCGGCGCAACTGAGACAGTTCATTCGCTGTCCCAATCGCCTGTACAAGGGTGACCCCAACTACGTGCCGCCCCTTCTGAGCGAGCGCAGGGAATTCTTCGATTTCCAGAGGAACCCGTTTTACCGCACGGCCCGTGTCAAGCTGTTCCTGGCCCTCCAGGGCAGCGAGGTAGTGGGGCGTGTGGCCACGTGTATCAACTTCCGGCACAACGACGTCCACCAGGAGCGGGTGGGTTTCTTCGGCTTTCTCGACACGCCCGACGACTACGAGATTGCCCAGAAGCTGCTGAAGGTCGCCATGATCACGCTCAAGACGGAAGGGATGGAGAAAATGCGCGGCCCCATGAACTTCTCCACCAATCACGAGTGCGGTTTCCTCGTCGAGGGGTTCGACCGGCCGCCCGCCGTGATGATGACGTATAATCACCCCTACCAGGTGCAGTTGGCCGAAAAGTTCGGGCTCAAGAAGGTCATGGACCTCATTGCCTACCGACTCACGAAGGAAGACGGCATTTCCGAGCGGATTCAGCGCGTCGTCGCCAAGACCAGGCAGCGCACTAACATCACTTTGCGCGGCCTTCGGCTGTCTGATTTCGACAACGAAATCAAACGCATCCAGGAGGTCTACAACACGGCCTGGGCGGCCAACTGGGGATTCGTACCTATGGACGGAGCCGAATTCGAGCATATGGCCGCTAACCTCAGGCGGGTCATCGATGCCGATTTGGTCCTGATTGCCGAGCACGGGGACAGGCCGGTGGCTTTCTCGCTGGCCCTGCCGGACGTCAATAAGGGCCTGATTCATCTAAACGGCAGGCTTTTTCCACTGGGAGTGCTCAAGCTGCTGTGGCATACCAAGCTGCGAAACAAGATTGACAGCGTCAGGTTGATAACGTTCGGCGTCATGCCCGAATACCAGAAGCGCGGGATCGATTCCATGATGTACATTGAAACGTTCGTGCGGGCAGTGGCCAAAGGTTACCGGGAAGCGGAACTGTCATGGATTCTTGAAACCAACGAGTTGATGTGCCGGGCGTGCGAAGAAATGGGTGCCAAACCGTACAAGAAGTATCGGATCGTGGAAATGCCGCTGTAAGACCTGGGCCACGCGTCCAGATGATCGAAGTCATGAGAAAAATTCACAAATTTTTCTTCGTCACGCTGGTCATATCGGTGACCTTTGCCTGCACCAGCCGCTACCGGCTGGATCTTTATATGGTTACCGGCGAGTTCGACAAGAAGGTAAAGATTGAAAACACGGAGTACGTCCAGGCAGCGACCATCAGGGATCCGTTCGCGGACGTTAAACTGCAGTCCGGCGACGGCAGTTGCCTGATTCTCAGCATCGGCACGCGCGGCGAGCGGCTTGAGGTAGACAGGTCACAGCTGCTTGGCTATGATGAGTACTTCCGCTGTTTGCTCTACCTCCAGTTGCCCCGGGACCTCCGACCGGACACGATTGTGCTGGAGAATAACTCATTCGCCCACGTGATAGGGCGGTACGATCAGCCGCCTGAGGAGAAGATTTTCTTGGCTGACTCGGGCACGCTGGTGTTGGACTCGCTGCCGAAAAAACTCCTGTTCGGTACCATCAACGGTGAATACCGCAACCGGACGGGAGAAACGTTCAGGTTCAACGGTCGTTTTAAGGTGCGCGTGACAAGGTGAGCGGGTGCCCGTTCCTTACCGGGCGTCCTCAGAATGCGATTCCCCCTGCACGACCTGCAGAAAAAGCCTGTAGCCCGTGTCGTCGAACAGGCAAAACTGAACGCGTTGCAAGTTGACCACCTGCGACTCAAACCCTCGTACTGCCTTTACCATGATGTTGGCGCAGGCCTTCATGGGAAAACCGCCGACACCGGTGCCAAAGGCCGGCAGGGCCAGTGACTTGAGTCCGAGTTTTTCGGCCAGGCTCAGTGCGGCGATTGTCGCCCGGCGGATCAGCCGGTCGCTGGTGCGAAGATCCTGGCCCATGACGGCCGCGTGGATGACGTACTTAAAGCGCAGTCTGCCGGCGCCCGTATAGACGGCCTCGCCCGGCATTACCGGCCCCTTGTGCATGGCTTCCTCTTCAATCACCTGCCCGCCGTGGCGCTTGATGGCGCCGGCCACGCCTGAACCCATCCAGAATTCGTTGTTAGCGGCATTGACTATTGCCTCCGTATCCGCCGCCGTGATGTCGCCTTTTACGACTTCAAGCTTGATCGGCACTTCGCAGAACCCTCCTGTAGAACGTTCGAAAGGCGCGGGCCAGGATCAGCCCGATGGCAGTTCCCAGAACGGCGCCCGCCAGCACGTCGCCGGGATAGTGGACGCCGACAAACACCCGGCTGATCGCCACCAGGGCCGCGAAGGAGAACAGGTAGGTGCGCGCCCGGGGGTAATGATATCCAAAGAGCGTCGCCTGGGCGAACACGTTGGCGGCGTGGGCCGACGGCATGGCCTTGCCTCCCCCGCAGCCGACTAGCAAGTGGACGACCGTCATCGTATGACAGGGACGCAGCCGCCCGATGGCGGGTTTCAGAAGACCGGCCGACACCTGGTCTGACAGCAGAAGTGTCAGCCCTGACGCCACCACTAGCCACCTGAGTTTGCGGTCTCCCTTGATCAGCATGGCGAGCACGACCGTGCCGTAAAGAACCTTCAGGAGCGTATCAGACGTAACAATCGGCATGAGAAAGTCAGTGACCGGGTTAGCCAGAGTGAGGTTGACAAAGAGAAAGACGACCCGGTCAATTTCGGCCAGGAACTCAAGCATAGGTGGGCGGACCTTTCTTCAGGAATCGGGCAACCTGTGCCGCCGTGGGAAGGCCGGCCCGCGCACCCATGCGGGTGCACTTCTGCGCCGCCGTGGCGGATCCGAACTTCAGGCGCTCGGACATCGTGAAACCCTGAAGCAATCCGTAAATGTAACCGGCGTGGAAGGCGTCTCCGGCTCCCGTCGTATCGACGTTCTTCACCCTGAAGGCCGGTCGACGGACATACGCGCCGTTCTCAAAGCCGGTCGATCCCTTGATTCCCTCAGTGACGACAATGCTCCCCGGGCAGTGGCGCCGCAGCCTTTGGATTGCCTGCCGGGCCGAACGGGCGCCGGTGAACGGGAAGGCATAGCTGTCGGCGACCACGAGGTGATCGACCAAAGGGAAGATCGGTGAGACGTCGTTTCGGACTGAGCCGATGTCGAAGGTGATGGTTGCGCCCACGCGTATTCCCCATCGGGCCAGCTTGATGCAGGCTTTCAGATCGCGACCGTCCAGGTGGACTATCCGCGGGATGGGATAGCGCAGCGGCGTAATGTCGCGAGGCGTCAAATGGATTATTCGATTGAGCACCATCGTGCGGCGGCCGCCGGGGGTCTCGACGACGCCGACGGCGGTATCGGACGACCCTCTCT
Organism: Acidobacteriota bacterium; assembly: GCA_035529075.1. Classification (NCBI taxonomy): domain Bacteria; kingdom Pseudomonadati; phylum Acidobacteriota; species Acidobacteriota bacterium. Next base: position 208,334 of record DATKXK010000005.1, read on the forward strand.
TGAACACCACGAAGCGGTGATCGACGCCCTCTTTCCCAAGGTCCTCAAGGCCCAGCCTGCCCACCAGGTCATCGGCCACGGCCGTAATCAGCGCGGCGCTGTGGCCCATGCGTTTCAGGGCGATCATCACGTTGGGTACCGGCCCGCCCCCCTGGATACACAGCCCCCGGCCGTCAATCTTGCTGCCCGCTCGCGGATAGGTATCGACGCTGAACAGCAGGTCCAGGGGCATGATGCCGATGCCCAGGCAGTCTATGGTTTCAGTCCGGCGTGGTTTCCTCAATCCGTCCTTTTCCCGCAGTCAGTTCGTTGAACGAGGCCACCAGTTCATCCACCCGGCTGCGGCGGATTTCAAGGCGGACGCTCACGTGGTCAGAAAAATCGGTATCCTCTATCCGTGCCTCGAGACGATGCAGCAGTTTCTGCAAACGGTCGTACAGAGACAAGTCGAGATCAGCGCGGTAGTGCCGGCAGACGTACCGTTCACGAACGCCCGAGAGGTCCATCACGGCCCTGGCCGTCTCCGTGTAGGCTCTGGCCAGCCCGCCGGTACCGAGCTTGGTGCCGCCGAAGTACCTGGTAACGACAACGAGCACATTGGTAACGCCGCTGCCCGTAATCACGTTGTATATCGGTTTGCCGGCGGTACCGTTCGGCTCGCCGTCGTCGGAATATCGGAACGCCTGTTCACCCGGTGCGCCCGTCAGCCAGGCGTAACAGTGATGAGTGGCGGAAAATTCGCGCCTGCGGATTTCCTCCAGCCTGGCTGCCGCCTTCTCGGAAGAGGACACGAGGCAGGATTCGCCTATGAACCTCGAGCCCTTCACTTTGATCTCGGTTTTTGTCTCCCGGGCTATTATCAGAAAACGGTCGTCCATGGCGGTCTTTATACCAGGGCCTTGATGATTTCGTCAAGGCGATCGTATCCTTCAATCGGGATGGCGCCGCTTTGAACGGCGTGCGAGAGGCTCTCTTCGTCGGCCAGGGGACCCAGTTCAGGGTCGACCATGAAGAAGGTCAACTTGCCTATCTGGTTGCAGCAGGTTACAATATCGAGCGCCCGGGCCGAATCGGCGTACATCTCCGGGACCACGACCGCCTGGGCCAGACCGATCAGAACCCGGTTGGCCTGGGCCATGGCCTGCAAGTTCGGCTTTTCGTCGGGAAGGTGCTCGCTGATCACACCGCCCGCCTGAGCGATGTCGATAGCCAGCCGCATGGCCTCGTCGCCGCCGAGTTGATCGAAGCCGACGTCGAGGACCGCGAAGGATTCCCCGGTCGCCGATTTGCATCCAAGATGGGCGGCAAAGTCGATGCCGCCGGACAGCGATGAAATCATCTGGACACCTTCCTCGGCAAACCGTTTGGCCAGTCGCGTCGCCATCTGGATACCCTCGTTGGTTGCCACCTCGGCGCCGATGACGGCCACGGACCGCTTATCCGGTGAAGTCAGACGGCCGCGAACAAACAGCAGGGGCGGGGGGTCGTTCAACTCGAACAGCAACGGCGGGTAGCCATCGGTAAACCGGCTCGCGACCGATATGTCCCGGGACGCGAGGTTGTCCAAGAGCGATTGAGCCTCATCAAGGCGGTTCAACGCCGAGGAGATTCTCTTGGCCGCTTCTGCGGTCATGCCGTCGAGTTCAAGGATCGAGGCCGAAGCGGCCTTGAGGATGCGCTCGGGGGGACCGAGATGCCGGAAGAGCGCCTCGAACATGCGCGGTGTCACGCCCGCCAGTTTGCACAGAGCGAGCAACTGCGCGGCTATTGGATACTGCGACGTATCAACCATGCCCTAATGTAACCGTTTGCAGGATCAAGTCAACCGGCCACGTTACGGCAGAACCGAAGGCACGGGGCATGCCCCGCCCCGGGTCGCGCTGCCGAACCGGGACTTGAACTATGGTACTCATTTAGGTATACTCAGACTATGTTTCGTGCGAGTCTCTTTGCCGGCATTTTAGCGGGGCTGGTGCTGGCGGTCGTGTTGGGCGGGTGCAGCGGCCCTGACAGCGTCGAGGAATTGCAAGCAGCAGGTCAGAAAGCGTTCCTTCAGCAGGATTACGCCACCGCTCGCGATTACTTTCTCAGGGGTGTGGCCAAGGAACCCTCCAACAAGGATCTGCTGTACTACGCCGGTATGAGCTACAAGCGGGACTTCCTCTACGACTCGGCCCTGTTTTATCTCAAACGGCTCGACATTCTGTACCCGAACGACCGTGAGACCAACCGGCAGCTATATGAAATCGCCCTGGCCCTGGAGGACTGGGACTACGCCCGCACGGCGCTCACCGGCCTGGTGCGTACCGGAGACCGGATCGAGGACCATTACGCTGACTACGCGGAACTGTGGGGCAAAGACAATCATCCGGGCAACGCATACTACTACACGAAACTGGCGATCGAAGTGGAGCCTGACAATCCGACCTACTATATGCAGGCCGCCGTGCTGGCTACGACCGTTGAACCCGGGCCCGCGGCCATGGCCTGGGTCGACACCGCAATTGCCAGGTTCGGCGAAAGCGATCCCTTTCTTGGCACCAAGGCTCTGATCCTGGCAAAACAGGAGAGCTACCGGGAGGCCGAAAGAATCTACCGCGATCTGGCCACCAGGGATACGACCAACGTCCTGCTCCAGGTCAACCTGGCTCACACCCTTGCCGCTCAGGACGACGTGACGAAGAAAACAGAGGCACTGGAGATTTATCGTTCGACGGCAGGCATAGTCTCACGGGATCTCAAGCTGGATTCACTCATCGAGGAACTGGAACAGGAACTAAAAAGGGCTGAGTAGGATCGTTGCCGGTTCTACCCAACCCTTGCCTGTCCAAGGGACAGAGACAGGAGGGGGAGGTAAGTCATGTTCATGTGTTATAACACGACCGGTCTGGTGCGTCTTGTTTGAGGGACACAAAGGGAGGGAGTTATGAAGAGAATGCGAGAAGCAACAGGTTTGGCGCTTTTACTGATTTTCCTGGCTGGGGCTGGAAAGCCGGCCTACTCCGGCGTGCAAAGACCACATGCATTTGATTTCACCCTGGAGCCTGTATCAGAGCTGACAACGAACGCCCCTGTGACTATGAAACTGACATTCAGCCCCAGACGTCCGTGTGGAAACAAGGTTGTGGTGGCAGTAACCACGTTGAATTACGTTCAAACGTTCAGTGAGAATACCTGGGAAGTGGAGCTTCAGGATGATGGTCCTTATTCAACGACTTTCCAGGTATCGATTCCAGACGATGATACAAGTTCTGTGCGTGTGACCCTGGAGTGTGGCCGGCTTCGAGGAACAATCGAGCGCTCTTTTGTATCGACGGGTGACACCGTCGAATACTGGATAAGCCGTCCTCGACACTACCGCCCACACCCGCCACCTCCCCAATCCGATCCCATAAGAGACACTCTCACCCAGGAGCAGTTGGCCACTGAGTACGAGGTTGCGCTTGATCTGCGGGACTCGGCCCATCTGAAAATCGCTGAGGAGATACTTGGACCACTGCCCGATTCTGCTAAGTGTAAGTACAAAGGCCGCCATGGATATTACATACTCATGGCCAGCCTGCGGGAACTTATCGAGTTGGCCGATGCGGGAATAGGATTCGAATTCACTAGCCCGCCACCCTGGGACCGGCAGTATCGCCCACCGGAGGACAGTCTGCCTGAGAAACAACCGGAAACAGACTCAACAAAACAGTCGGGAGACTTGAAGGGCCTGCTTAATCCGAATTCCCCTGCCGGTTTCTCGCGGAAAGTGATCTACTTCACCCGTGAGACAAAGCCGCCCGCCTGCTGCAGCTTCGTTACTGCCGTGCTCCTGTCGCACCGGAGTTGCTGCATGACCATTGCAGTCTTGACGGACCCCCCGGATCGTTGGAGCAAATCGTCGGCCTTCTCCAGCGTCAGGTCGTACAGATCCATCAGGATTTTGCGCGATCGTGCGGCGAGCTTTTCGGATTTCGCCTGAAGGTCAATCATCAGATTCCCGTAGGTCTTGCCGAGCAGGACCATGGCAGTGGTGGAAATCATATTGAGGGCCATCTTCTGTGCCGTGCCTGATTTCATTCTGGTGGAGCCCGTGATGGCTTCAGGTCCGACCGGCAGTTCGATCACAACGTCGGGTCGGACCGGCAGATCAGCGCCCTTGTTGCATATGATAAACGCTGTCCTGCATCCTGTTGTCGCGGCGTACGCGAGGGCCGACAACGTGTACGGTGTCCGCCGGGAGGCACAGATGCCGATAACGAAGTCGGACGGTGTAAGGCCGTGTTTTTCCAGGTCAATGACGGCCGCGTCGCGGTTATCCTCCATGCCTTCGATGGAGAGTATCAGGGCGGCCGGTCCACCGGCGATGATACCGATGATCCGGTCAGGATCGGTACCGAAAGTCGGCGGACATTCGGCGGCGTCCAGGACGCCCAGGCGGCCGGAGGTTCCTGCGCCTACATAAAAGACTCTCCCGCCCGATCGGAGGGTGTCGGCAAAAATCTCGGCTGCCCGAGAGATCGGTCCCAGGGCTTTGTTTACGACATCGGCTACGGTTCCGTCCTGGTCGTTTATCCTGTGGGCAATCTCGCGGCTGCTCAGAGAGTCGATGTCCGCGGTGGCGGGGTTGACCTGTTCGGTCTCGAGCTTCTGCAGCTGCTTGATGAGTTTTTCAAAGTCGGCCATAGAGCAAACGTAGACGGTAGCGGGACGTAAGGCAAGAAAAAGAGTATCGGATCGGCCGGCTGTCAGGGCTGCTGGGCGACGCGTAGCGTATCGAAAAGGGTCACCACAATCGTCCCGAACTTTCCGCTGAGCTCCGGCAGCGAGATGTTGTCCGGACGCTGGTCGGGCAGCGGCACCGGGAGCAATCCGCTGGTCAGGGAGGAATCGGGCGTGCCGGTAAGGGCGTAAACGTACAGGTTGTACAGGCCGGTGTCCGGCTCGACCCCGCCGCTGAGTGCGAAGGCTTCGGGAGGAATGGTCTGGTCGTCGGCATATTTGCTGAACCCGTACCCGGTGTACACGGAGTCGCTCAGCACGGCGGCGATAACGAAAACCTCGGCCCGATTGCTGGTGCTCCATTCAAGCGACGCCTGGTCATTGCCCTGAATGAGCCGATTGGTCGGCACGACATTGGTGATCGTGAAACTGTCGGCTACGTTGACGGTGGTCGCGTACGCAAGCTCGGTGCCGTCCTGTACCTCCAGCGGCAGTAACGAGTCGGTAAAAACATACGGTGAATCGGTCATCAACCAGTAGGCGGAGTCCAGACACTGTTCGCAGGCCTCAAACGGGAGCGTTCGCCCCGCCAGGCTGACCTGGCCGGTGGTCACGATGTGCTCCCCGCGTTCCAGCCTGACCACCACCTTAAGGCTCTTCGAGATGGGGTTGGACGCCAGATTGGGGTCAACCACCAGCGCACCGCTAATGCCGTAGGTTTCCTCGTCCGTCTTGACCGGACTGTCATTGCACCCTGAAGCGGCCGTGAGCAGCGCAAGGGCGACCAGGGTGAACAGCCATCGGCTCGTCTTTAGGCAGGTCTCAACCATACGTTACCTGTATCGGCAGGAAGATCGAGCGGATTTACCGGAATGTCCAGAGTAACCGATGCGCCGAAAAACACGCGTCTGTGCTCGCGGCGGAGCGCACCCGGTCACGGGACAGGCCCGTTTCGGGAGTCACGGCGGGCGCTGCCCGGAATGACGGCTAATCAGCCCGCCGGCAAGATGCCCTGTCAGGGGTCCTCTTTTCTTCCAGCATGGAGGTAGAGTCCCAGGGACAGCGATTTGGGCGCCATCCAACTAACCCGTTGCCATTCCGCCACTTACTGCGTTCGGCCAGCGATTTGCCAATTAATGGTGTCTGGCGACTGTTAGTTTTCCGGTTCAGATTCCGATATGGAAAGATGAATGGGCGGAGGTCAATATCATAGCCAAACCCAAGGTTCAATTAAGGAGGATTGCCATGAAGAGTATGGCGAGGATTGCATTGGGCGTTGTCTGTCTGGGCCTGCTAGCGGTATCCAACGCGCCGGCCACGGACACAGGTTCATTCGATCTGAACTGGTACGGGTCTCTCAAACTCGACGGTTCGTGGGATGAAAACCTTACCAGCCACGGCAACTACGTCATGTGGATCAACCCGCGGGTGTACAACGGGGATGACGAACAGTTCAACATGACGGCTAACGAAACTCGTTTCGGTCTCAGCATCACCGGAGATCCCTCGCGGGATATCGCCGTGTCGGGACAGCTCGAATTCGATCTGTACGCCGGTGCTGCCGCGGGGGCGATCGCGGAGAATCAGGCAATGTTGCAGTTGCGGCATGCCTACTTCACCCTGGAGATGGAAAACACGCGCATTGTCGCAGGTCAAACCTGGGATATGATTTCTCCGTTGAACCCGACCACGTTGAATTATTCGGTACTGTGGGGATGTGGCAACATCGGTTACCGTCGCCCGCAGATCAGCCTCTGGCACACCCTCGATACCGGTCCGGTGACGGAAGTTACCGTGGCCGCCGGGTTCTACCGCACGATCGGCAGCGATCTGACACCGACCTTCACCCTTGCCGCCGGTGAGTTCAGCGACGGGGACGAGGACGGTGCGGACGCCGGGATACCTTCGTTCCAGGGACTCTGCGAGGTTGACCACCAGTTTGCCTCCGGTACTTCTCTCAGGCTCGGTGCCTCCGCCCTGTGGGGCCGGTTGAAGGCCGAGACCACGTTGGGGAACTCTGCGACGTACAAGACCTGGGCGGCGTCAAGTCACATGGCGCTGACGTGGCCGACCGGGTTCGGGATCTCCAGCGAGCTGTTCACGGGAGAGAATCTGGGCAGCTACTACGGTGGCATTCTCAACACGAATGTCGTGGATGGTCTGGCGACCGTCGGCGGCTGGGTTTCTGTCTGGATGTCGCCCTCGGATCCGGTCAAGCTTTCGGCCGGTATCGGCATGGATGATCCGGACGATGATGAGTTGGGTGTGGCCAGTCGCGCCAAGAACCGCTGCGTCTGGGGTAACATCCGCTACGCCGTTGTCCCGCAGGCCACCATCGGCTTCGAGCTTTCACAGTGGAAAACGCAATATAAGGACGCGGGCAGTGTGGCCAGCCTGCGTGCCCAGACTTCGTTCATTCTCGAGTTCTAAGGTGCAGCTTCGGCTGCCCGAGAGGACATTGACTAAAACGGCAGGACCGCTGACGGTCCTGCCGTTTCTCATGCCCTTCCGATAATTCAAAACGCCGGGCTTGGCGGGCGTCGGACAAGCGGCGGCGCGGGTCCGGAGCGCTAGCCGCCGTCACAGGAATCGGCCGATGGCCGGAGAAACGTCTTCTTCAAGACGATTTCTGCGGGACAGAACTTCGTCAGCGCCGACTGAAGGAGGTTCAGCCCGACAAACGCGGCCAAAAGGAGCCCGTACGGGGACACGAAATAGTACAGTGTCAGCGACAGCAGGACCAGCGTGCCCGCGAGAAGTCTAATGGTGTTTTCCGGTGTCATATAAAGCCTCTTTTCCACGCTGCTTGACGATCAGGTCAGGCGACGTTCTTCTGTATCTCGAACCGTGAGTATCTTAAAACCCGTAGGTGACTTTCAGGTAGGCGTTGTCATTCTTCTGAAACTGGCCGAATTCGGTGTTTTCATGGCTGCCGCCAAAGATGTTCCCGCCCACGGCGAGAGCAATCTCGTCCGTGTGCTTGTACCCGAGGCGCAGCCTGATATACGCGTCCTTGTCGGTCGGCGAGAAGAACGCGAAGGCCGAGAGGCTCAGGTTCTCGTCCATCAGCAGTCTGGTAAGGCGCGACGTGACGAGGTGGCGGAATTCGTCGCGGACAAAAAGACCTGCCGGCTGCTGAGCCGCGAACTTGTCATAGTCCGTCATCCAGTCGATCTGCCACTGAGCGTTCACCGTCAGGTTCGCGGCGATCTGTCGTTCGTACCCGATCATGGCGGTGGCCGCTGAGTTCGGGATCAACGGGTTACCGCCGCACCTGTCTTCGCGGGAATCGAAATACCCGCCCTCGATCCAGAGCACTCCCTGCCAAACGGCCCCGCGCGCGGACGCTCCGTAAACGTTCAGGCGCGGATAGTAGGGAGTCAGCCGTCCGTCAACCGTCATTGCACCCACGGGGTTCTTGTAAAACCCCCTGTAGAAATACAGGGCCGTGGCGAAGTTGCCCACCTGCCGCTGGAATCGCAGTGCTGTCTCTGCGTTTTCAAATCTCGATGGCGGCCTCGGCGGCTCGAAATAGAATGTGTCGTCGGCTCCCGTGCCGACGATACCCGGAGCCCACGGCGCGGCCGGAAACGGGCTGTAATAGCTGAGCCGCCGCCCGGTCGGCAGGCGATTGGGCTCGAAGTTCGGCGTCCAGACGGCGTTGACGTTTCCCAGCGGGTGGTAGTACTCGACGCGAACCGCGTTCTGAGGGGCTTTCAGGTACTGATCATCCCTCCCGATGAAGAACGACCGGTAGTCCTTGGCGAAAACGTCGTTTATGAATATGAGGTCGCCGGTTCCCCAGGTGAGGACCTGGCGGCCTATCTTGAAGTCGAAGTTGTCACCGAGCACGAATTTGAGGTATCCCTCGCGCAACTCCCAATCCAACCGGCTGGAGTCGGCGCCATCGTACACGAAATCCAGGCGGCCGAAAAACTCGCCCGCGTCGCCGAAATGTTCCGCGCGGAGCTGCAAACGCGTTTCCGAGGCCGTGTATTCGGTCGACGTGGGATTGTCCTTGTCCAGGCGGCCGCCGTAGAGCCCCTGCAAAAATCCGCCCCAGGTCACGTCGGCCCGGGAAACACCCGTCAGCACGAGGATCAGAGCAAACATTACCGCTGCTATCTGTTTCACCTGCCACCTCCACCGGTTACTTGATGAACTTGCGCGGAGGGTTCTTGAGGTATCGCTCCGTGAACAGGTCGTCCGGAACGTCCTGGTTGTAGGCGATCTTTGAGAACGTCACGACGGTCTTGCTGCCCTTCTTGAGATCCTCCATACTGCGCGCCGTGACCGTCAGGATACCGTCGACCTCCTCGATCTTCTCCGCCGTAAAGACCCGGGTCATGGTACCGTTCTTGTCGAAGTACTCCTCCTTGAGCGGCAGGTATGTGTTCTTGTCGATATAGGAGATCTTGCGGCTGAACCCGTTGTAGGGTTGATTGGGTATTGACTCGATGACAAAGACCGTGGTGCCGTTCAGCTCGGCCTCGCCCGTCAGCGTATGGCTGTCTTCGGTCCAGTGGCGCCCGGAGACGTCTTCGTAGGAGAAATCGGACCCGACGAAGCTCGAGTTCTTGTCGTCGGCGGAGATCGGTTTTATCAGGTCGACGGCCGGAACGTAGATCCATCTCATGTCGTTGCCGTCGGACGTCTTGTGGACCATGAAGGTAAGCCGGGCAACGTCGGACGGTTTCCTGAAGTACGTGTAGTATTTCTGGTTGCCGCCTTCCTCCACGTCAAGGCGCAGCATGGTGAATTCGCGGCGACGCTCCTTGCCCCTCTTGTCCGTGATGGTCATGGTCACGTCGGCAGTGCCGTCATCACCCGCGTAGTAGTAGGCGAGGTGGGATTTTTCCATGATCCCGGCTGCATCCTCGGCTGACGCGGCCAGCGCAAAGACTACGACGGCCATCAGCGAGCTTGTTAAGTAGCGAGTCAGGTTTCTCATCGTTTCCATCCTTTTCTTATTTGTCACGTGTTATTGATTCTCGGTTTTCAGGGCCTTGGCGCTCGATGGCTCAGCCGTCACGGCGCGGACCGGCACGGCGAAGAGCGATTTGCTGAAGGTGCGGGCTATCGCCGGCAGAAGCAGCATGGTCACCAGACCGGAGATGACCATAATGGCGAGGAAGAAGGAACCGACCGTGATATACGGCACCAGCGTGGAGAAGAGCATGGGCACGAAACCGATGGCGATGACCAGCACGTTCCGGCCGATCGCCCTGCCGGCCCCCTCGAATATCTCACGGAAGGACTCCCTGAAGTCCTTCGTGCGGGCATGAACCATGCGGAGTCGCTGGATGAAGTGTATGGCAAAGTCGACCGACAGCCCCAGCGTCAGAGAGGAAAGCACCGCCACCGGCATGTCGTACGGCTTGCCGATGAAACCTATGAAGCCGTAGATGGCCATGATCGTGATCGACAGCGGCAGCATCGAGATGACCCCCCACCGGAATGACCGGAAGAGGAATATCATCATGAGGAAGACCACGGCGTAGGAACCGAGCAGCGAAGAACGCATGCCCGTGACCATCTGACGCTGCCATTCGACGTTGATATAGGGCAGCCCGGCCCAGTGGACCGTCACACCCGGCGGCGGCGGGTTCGAGGCCAGAAAACGCGTGCCGCGCTCAACGACGCCGGAAACGGCGCGATTGTCGCCGTTCTTTAATTGCACCCAGACGTTGGCCTTGTCGTATCCGGGCGTCACGAACTTGAAGAGGTCGTCGGGATCACCGCCCGACAATTCGAACAGGAAGAGCAACTGGGCGATTTCCTGCCGGGATTCGGGCAGGGCGAGCCTGGACGAGTCCGCGCCGAACAGCTCGTATCGGACCTTCTTGACAATGTCGGTCAGGCCGGTGGTGGCCCCTACAATGTCTTCCTTCTCCAGTTCGCGCTGGAAAGATTCCATGTAGACTGCGACCTGCGGAGATTTCATCAGGTCTTCCTCGTCACCCTGAAAAACGAGGTAATTCACGTACGTGCCGGCCAGGTGCTGATTCATGGCTGTATCGGCGACGCGGATGGGGTGGGAGCGCTTGAACCACTTCACGGGGTTGTCGTTGACCTCAATCATGGTGAGACCGACGACGGCGACGACGACGACCGCCGCCGCAGCGCCGATAATGCCCTTGTGGTGCCGGTAAGAGAAGTCGCGAAACGCGTGCATGGTTCCGGTCAGCAGGCCGTGCTGATCGTCAACGGCCCCAAAATTGCGCAGTGTCCGGGTCGATATCAGCATGGCGATGGCCGGATTCAGGGTGATCGAGAGCAACCAGGCGACAACGATGCCGAAGGCCACGAAAATGCCGAACACGCGTACCGGGGGAATCGGGGTCAGAGCCAGGGAGAGAAACCCGGCCACGGTGGTCAACGAGGTGAAGAGCATGGGTACGAACAACTCGTTGATCGAGTGGCGGATGGTCGAGTCCTTGTGCTTGTATCGTTTATAATGATCGTGGAATTCGGAGATGATATGGATGGAGTTTAATACGGCGATGGGAATCAGGAAAATGGGTATCATGGAGGACATGATGTGCACGGTATTGCCCGTCAGGATAAGCAGTCCCATCGACCAGATCACCGACATCAGGGCGACCACCATGGGGGCGAGAATGATCTTGATCTTTCTGAAGAACAACAACAGCAGCAGGAAGATGATGAGCATGGCGGCAGGCGCGCTGTAGGCCATCTGGGCAAACATCTCCGCGCCAAAGGAGTCTTCCGCCAGCGGCAGTCCCGCAATGTGATACTCGGCGTCGCCGCCGTGCCTGTCTATGATATGACGAATTTCTCCGGCGATCCGGTGCGACATATCCTTCGATTCGATAGGTATGAAAAGCGCGACCGCCTGGCCGTCATCGGAGGCCAGCTTGCCGCGCAGAATCGGGTTGTCGAGAATGCGCGTCAGGATATACGCGGCCTCTTCATCCGAGGCGATCTCCCCGCCCATGAGCGGCTTTACGACCAGCATGCCGCCCGGTCCCTGTTCGATGTCATCGACGGTCGAGGGAGCCAGTATGTCCCGGACAATCACGCCGTCGATCTGGAGTATTTCAGCCGTAATCCGGTAGATGCGGTTGAGCATGTCCGCCGTGAAAGCGGTCGGCTGTTTCACGACGCCGACGGCGATGAAATCGTGCAGGTCGAAATCTTCCTTGGTAGCGCTGTGCAGCAGGCGGGTGGGCTCGTCCGACTCCAGCATGTTCTGCGGATCGGTGTCAATCTTGATCCTGGGGAATTGGGCGGCAAAAAAGGCCGTCACCGCCACGGCAATGGCGATGACCAGCCACGGTCGTCGTATAGAGAAATCCGTCAGTCCCTTCTTCATACTCCATCCTCTTTCCTGGGCGGTTGATGTTTCCAGTGTTAGATGGGTCTCGGACAGAAATGATTCAGATTTTTTCGCGGCTGACGGCGGCGCGTAAGCTGTTGGCGCGGGCTAAGAAAGCCGGTGTGGGCGGAGTGGGGGAAAGGAACCGAGGCCGGTTGTGGAGGTTATGGAAGGCTCAGGGCTTCCGGCCGAACTTCTTTTCCCACCGTTGCTTGAGCAGGGCGTTGAGTTTGCTTTCGAGAGACGGCGGTAGCGGTTCGGGTTTGCCATCCCGGCACAGACTGACCGTCATCTTCATGGTGTCCACCATGATACGGCAATTAGTGCACTGGCTGAGGTGTTTCCTGATCTCGGCACAAAGCTCAGGATCGATCTCGCCGTCGATATAATCGCTGAGATCCTCAATGTATTCTTCACAATGTCTTGCCATAACTTCCCTCGAATACTTCTGCCAGAAAATCGCGCAGAGCCAGCCGGGCACGAAGAATTCTGGACTTGGTCGCCGCCTCGCTCTCGCCGATCAGCCGGGCCACTTCTTTGACCGACAACTCTTCGACATAGCGCAACAGGAACGCCTCGCGATACTTGTACGGCAGTTCGCCTATGGCCTTGTCAATCACGCGTCGTAACTCCGCCGTTTCGAGCTCCTGGTGGGGGTCGTGCCAGTCAAAGAGCTGATGGTCCTCGGGGCCGGCGCCGTCGGAATGGCCGGCCGGCAGGTATTCCTGAAGCGGTTTGAGATCCACCTGTTTTCGGCTTGCGTACAGCGCTCGCGACTCGTTCAGGGCGATGCTGTACAGCCAGGTGCCGAACGACGACTCCAAGCGAAACTGGTCAATCTTGTCAACTGCCTTCAGGAAGGTTTCCTGCACGATGTCCTCGGCGTCCTGCTTGTTGCCGGCCAGTCTCCGGGCCAGACCGTAAATCCTGTTCTTGTGCCGGCTGAGCAGCTCCGAAAAAGCGTCAAAATCACCGGCCTGGGCTCTCTGGACAAGTTCCCGTTCACTCATACGATTTAAATATAGACAAAACGATTCAAAGTTTATATCAAAAAGGAGCGGGTGGCAGAAGCAGACCGCGGGTGCATCATGTGTCTTCTCCGCACGCGGGGCCGCGACCGCCGGTACGCCGCTTTGCCGCCGGCCGTGACTGAAAGAATACGGCCCCGGCGGCGATGTTGAAATATGCAAGTCGCGGGAACCTTTCACGCGGCTACCGGGTAATGAATAGAGGGTTGGCGATTGGACTGACTCCTTGACGTGACACCATATCGCCGACTAGCCCCGTGCCGACTCCCTCCCCCCCGGCACGGGGTACATTTTTCCGGTCATTTCCACATTTCGCGGAGAAGGAAGAACTCCGTTGGGGTCAGCGCAGAGCGTACACGGCGGCTCGGCGCGCGTCGCGGTTCGCGGCCGGGAGCGCATCCCGGAGTCCGTGTTTCTCTTCCATTGGCCGAGTCTCGGGGAACATTTTCACGCCCGATTTTGTAGTAGAGTCTGATAGGCGGCTGGAATGACTCCTCGAACGACATCAATGCCGCCTTTGGCCCCGCGTCGATCCCCTCCCCCCCGGCGCGGGGCACTTTTTTTGTGGCTTTGCTGGACCCACTATGTTGATTATTTACAGGCTCTTGAGGGGAATCTGGGAAAAAGACCGGCCGGCCGGGAACATCTCGCGCCCAAACATTGTAGTAGAGGCTGACTGGCGGCTGGACGGACATCGGGATATGACAACCATGCCGTCAGTCGACCCCGGGCCGTCTCCCTCCCCCACGGCACGGGGTTTCTTTTTGCCTGAAATAACCCGACGGTTTCCAATCAGGAAAGGGGAGTAGCGGGAATCGGGTGCTTTCCGAGAGTCGTCTTTAGAACTTGACCCAGCGCGGGACCCTGGGGAAGGGGAGGACGTCGCGGATGTTGGCCATGCCGGTTATATACATGATGGCGCGGTCGAAACCGAGGCCGAACCCGGCGTGCGGAACCGAACCCCACCTGCGAATGTCCAGGTACCAGAAGTAGTTGTCGAAATCCGTGATGCCCTTGGCGGTCATTCGATCCTTCAGAACGTCGTAGCGGTCCTCGCGCTGGGAACCGCCGATAATCTCTCCCACCTTGGGTACGAGCACGTCCATGGCGCGGACCGTCTTACCGTCGTCGTTAACCTTCATGTAGAAGGACTTGATCTCTTCCGGGTAGTCATAGACAATGACCGGTTTTTGGAACGTCTTTTCAGTCAGGTAGCGTTCGTGCTCCGATTGCAGATCGCGTCCCCAGCCGACCGGGTACTCGAAGGGTTCACGGGCCGACTCGAGGATTTTCACCGCCTCCGTATAGGTGAGGCGCTCGAACTCCGACGACGCAACCGCCTCCAGCGTCCGGCATACGTCCTTGTCGATCCACTTGCTGAAGAACGCCATTTCGTCGGCGCAATCCTCCAGCGCGAAACGGAAGAGTGACTTCACGAAGTCCTCAGCGAGGTCCATGTTGTCGTCGAGCTCCGCCCAGGCCATTTCCGGCTCGATCATCCAGAATTCGGAGGCGTGACGGCTGGTATTGGAGTTCTCGGCTCGAAAGGTCGGCCCGAACGTATAGACGTCACCAAGGGCGGTGGCCAGAAGCTCGGCTTCGAGCTGGCCGGAAACCGTCAGAAAAGTCTCGTGGGCGAAGAAGTCGGCATCCCAGTCGACCTGGCCGTCCTTGCGCGGCACGTTTGACGGGTCAAGGCACGTGACGCGGAACATGTCGCCCGCGCCCTCTGCATCGGAGGCTGAGATAATAGGCGTGTGGATGTAGTAAAAGCCCCGCTCGTAGTAGTACCGGTGGATGGCGTAGGCAAGCTTGGAGCGGATGCGATTGACGGCACCGAACGTGTTGGTGCGGGGACGCAGGTGTGCGATCTCGCGAAGGAACTCGAACGAATGGCGTTTCTTCTGCAGCGGGTAGGCTGAGTCGGCATGGCCCACCACGTCGAGCGTGTCCACGGCCACCTCGTACTTCTGCCCCTTGCCCTGTGAGTGGATCAGACGACCACTGATCCGGACCGCCGCGCCGGAGAGTATCTTTTCGACGAGGGGAAACTTCTCCGGGTCGTTGACGACCCCCTGGATATTGCTCATGCAGGAGCCGTCGTTTACGTCAACGAAAGCAACCGCCTTGCTGACGCGGGCGCTGCGCACCCAGCCGAGGATTATGACCTGGGAGTCGACGGGGACGCTGTCATCGACTAGAATGCGGGCAATCTTTGTCCTCGATTTGTAATCCATTTTCGGTCCTTGTGCCCTGTGTGAGTCACGTGCCCCTTGATCCGGGGCCGCGGGCGGCCGACAGGGCCACTGGCTAATAATAGCAGAAATGCCCCTAAGCGCAATATATAAGGAGTAATAGCCGCCCGTCGGGGTCGGGCCCGATCCTTTTTGTGCCCCGGATGGAACTTCCAGCTCTATCGGACGTATACACAGGTACACAAGAAGGGTTTTGCTCCTAGCGGCGAAAGCCGAACACTTCCTGACCTATCATTCGCGTTCGCCGCCGGCCCGTAACGGCCGGCGGCGAACTTTGTTGTGCCCATTCGTTACCTGCTGGTCGGGATTCTGCGTCGGGAGGCCGGTGGAGCCCTGGTTCGCCGCGTGCCGCACGCGGGCGAGCGGCGACACTAATTATTCTGACATTCCTCTACCAGGGAGCGATAGCGGCTTATAAGGCGCGACGTGTTCTGCTTCGACGTCGATTCGGCCAGAATGTTGAAGGAGGCCCTGAAACGGTCCGGTGAGACCAGGACCCAGCTGTCGTCCTCGAGAATCCGTACGCCGTCGACCAGCTGCCGCTTCTTGCTGCTGGAGTCGGTGATCAGTCGGCGCATTACCAACCCCTTCTTGGACCAGGGGCAGGGCACCGAGACGCTTGCGCGCACGTATTGTTCGAACTTCTGGCGCAGTTCTCCGAACCTGGTGTTGGCGTGGGTCATCATTTCGAGAATCTTGGCCGTGGTCAGGATGGCGTCGGAGCCGGTCTGGAAGCCCGGGAAGATGAAGCCACCCCTTGTCCCGCCGACGAAATCAGCTTTTCCCTGCCGGCGGGCTTCCATCATGGCCAGGTGAGCATCGGCCACTCGAATGACCTCGACCCCGTGCTGCCCCGCGATTTCCTCGACTCCCATGGAAGCGCTGATCGGCACCGCGATCGATCTCGGGCGCTGCGCTCGGATGTACAGTTCGGTAACCAGCAGGAGAAGCAACTGACTGTCGACCGGCTTGCCCCGTTCGTCGACCACGGTCAGTTTCTCCGCAGTCGGGTTGAGCGCGATCCCGAGGTCGGCCTTCAGAGACGTGACAATAGCCGAGAGCTGGACAATCGACTGCGCCTGTTCCGCCGAAGAGGTCGAGAACTTGCGCGGATTGAGACTGGCGTTCAACTCGGTGGCGGTCACCCCCAGTATGGAGAAGAGCGTGGGGAAGATCTGCGACGAAGAACCGTTGGAGTGGTCGATAACGAGCTTGAAGGCGGCATTGCGGATCGTCTTGACGTCTATCTCGGCCAGGAACGCGTGGCGATAGTCCTCGATGACGCGCTGGGGGGTGTCGAGATGGCCGATCGTGTCCAGGGTTGCGCGCTCGAAATCCTCGCCGAAGTAGTTCCGTTCAATCTTTTTCAGCTTCGCCGTTGGCATGTCCAGCCCGCTACCGTCAAAGATGATGATGTCAAGCTGACGGTAATCGTCGGGGTTGTGCCTGACGTACATGCCGGCGGCATATTTCCCCTTGGTCAGGGCAAAGCGCACCACCGGAATCGGCATGGTCTCGAGGTCCGAGACGTTGACGCCGGAGGCCAGCAGTCCGGAGATGAAACTGCGGCGAAGCAGACGGGAGATGTCCGAGGCGTCCCGGCTGGTCACGACCGCCGCACCCCGGCCCAGTGAGGCACCGAAAGCCGCCCCGAAGCGAACGCACATCTCCGGGCTGATCTCGGTCAGGGCCAGGCCCGTCACTTTCGAGTCCGTGAACAGTTCCCGGTTCCACTTCTCACCCCAGACCAGGGAACTGGAGACTATGGCCCCATCGTCGACTCTCTTGGCCGGCCAGATTTTGCAGTTGGCCTTGATGGTCGATTCGTCGCCGAGAACGCAGTCGTCAGATACGATGACGTTGTCCTGCAACTGGACGTTCTTGCCCAGCCAGGAACGCCCGCATATAATGGCACTGCTGGCCACGCTGTTGGGGCCGATGGTCACATCCGGCCAGATCGTGGTGTCCTTGAGTCGACACCGGCGGCCGATCCGGCTCCGCTGGCCGACCGTGCAGTTCTGAAGTCTGGCTCCCGGCTCCACGACGACGTCATCGCCGAGGATGACCGTTCCGGCCAGCTCAACGTCCTCTTCGACACGAACATTGGCCCCCTTGAACACGACGCCGCCGTCCAACGCAGTCCGCTCGACTTTCAGATCGAGATTCATGAGTCCGGCGTACAGGTCCTGATGCACGCGCCGGTATTCGTCAACGTTGCCGACGTCCTTCCAGTAGCCGTCCATAACCTTGCCGTACAGTCTCATTTTCCGGGAAAGCATGAGCGGATACAGGTTCTGCGAGAAGTCAAAGTCCTGGTTGGCGGGAATCAGTTCGACGGTGCCCGGCTCCAGGATATAAATGCCGGTATTGATGGTATCGGAGAAGGCTTCGCCCCAGCTCGGCTTTTCCAGAAACCGGACAATGCGACCGTCAGATTCGGTGAGGACGATTCCATAGCTGAGGGGATTCTCGGCGCGGGTGAGCAGAATCGTGGCCTCCGAGCCGCGCTCCCGGTGCCACTTTATAGCTTCCGCCAGGTCGAAATCGGAGATCAGGTCGCCCGAAATAACGATCACCGTTTCGTTGATCTTGTCCAGAGCGCACCGGACGGCTCCGGCCGTGCCGTAATCGTCATCCGGCTGACGGTACTTCATGTTGACCCCGTAAGCGCTCCCGTTGCCGAAATGAGCCCTGATGGCGTCTCCCTGGAAGTACAGCAGCGAAGTGACGTCGGTGATGCCGTGCCTGGTCAACAGCGTGACCACGTGCTCCATCATCGGCAGGTTGCCGACCGGCACCATCGGCTTGGGGATATTAATGGTGAGCGGCCGCAACCTGGTGCCGAACCCCCCCGCCATTATAATCGCTTTCACGAACGGATTCCCTCCGCCACGTAGGCAATTAGTCTGCCAGCATGTCCATTTCGAGCATGCGGGTGCTGACCTCAAAGAAATCGGTAAAGCCAGTATAACGAATATTCTCTCGGAGGCAATACTGTTCGAGGTCTTTTTTGGCAAAAACGACGTCCGCCTCCCTGGTTGCGCAGGCATCCGAGAGACCGTCACCCACGAAGACAACGAGGCAATCGGAGCCGACTCCGGCCCGGTATTCAGCGATGCGCTCACCCTTGCAACTGCCGCATCGGCGGCACTCGCGGTTGACGTACGGGAATTCGATGCTGATGCCGTCACCGACAAGGCGCCCGACGTTTGACAGGAACTTAAGATCGGAGTGCCCGTGGCGGTCCAGAAGGTACCTGATATAAAAGTCCAGGCCCTCCGATACGATGATCGGGTCCACCCGGTTACGGCGGCAGAGTTCCGCAAACCGTGAGAAGCCGGGATCGAGACTAAACCGGTCGAGAAATTCGTGGATCTCTTTCGGGGTGGCGTGCACCATGGCGGCTTCGCGCAGCAGGCATTCACGGGTGGAGATGCGCCCTTCCATCCAGTCCGGGATCAGTTCGTCGTTCCTGCCGCCGGAGAAATGGTTAAACAGCGTGTACCCGATGTCGGTCGTCGCGACCGTACCGTCGAAATCGCAGAATATCAGGAGGGGCTTCTTTCTCATACAGTATCAGCCCGCCAGCACAATTGTTGACAGCAGGAGGGCGGCCAGCATGAAGCACAGCAGCCAGTAACGGTAAAACGCCGAGCGGCGGAACATTTCCGACAGGACGATCAGGCGCGTGAGGGTGGCCAGCAGCACGATTATTATGCCCCACCTGGACAAATCGGCAGAGATCGGCCAGCCGAGCACCGAGAGCAGGGTTGTGGTCAGGAACCACACGAGGAAAAGATACCACATCACCCGCTGAACGACGACAAGCACCCCGAGATCAAGCACCCTGTCCTTCATAACAGACCTGCCAGGGGTTCCCAGGCCAGGCGAAAAGCCAGATAAAGCATGGTAACGAAGAACAGGATCTTCACGACGAACGGTTTGGCCAGAGTGCCGAAGTAACCTCCGATTTTGCCGCCGAAAATGATGCCGAGGATCACCGGCGACACGACAGCCGGGTCCAGGCGCCCGCTGAGGAAATAGACGGCCGTGGCGGCGGCTGCGGAGAAACCTATCAGGAAGGCCGACGTCCCCCTCGCCGTCGTCAGCGGCAGCCCGACGATCAGAAACAACAGGGGGATGATGATGACTCCCCCGCCGATACCGATCATTCCGGCCAGGGTCCCGGCCACGTAGATGAGCGCGCTGCACAGCAACAGGTAGCGCTTCCGACTGTCCTGAAAGGTCATCCGTTCCGAGGGCTGCCGCCCTTTGAGGAACGCGAAAGCGGTATAGAGCAGGACAGCCGTGAACATGAGCCTCAGCAAATCGGTGGGCACGTAGCTGCTGAGAATGCTCCCGGTAATGTTCCCCATGGCCATGAAGATGGTCAGTACCACCACCAGTTCCAGGTCGACCATGCCGCGCCTGAGGTATTCCGTGGAGGACGCGATCGAGTTTACGACGATTGCCGCCACCGAGACCGGAATCGCCGTCTTCATATCAAGACCGGTCGCGACGGTGAGAAAGGGCACCATGACGATGCCGCCGCCCAGCCCGAGATAGCCGCCGAGCACGCCGGCGGTCAGTCCGCAGATGACGTAGAGTAGGTAATCGCTCATGTGGAGGGTTCCCGCAGGAGCCTGGAGGCTGTTTGAATCTCGGGCCTCTGGTGGATAAGCACGCGTGCATATGCTTCGTACGTCCCGAATCTCCGTTCGCAGGCAATCTGCTGCAGCCGCATCTTGATATAATCGGCGTACTTCGCAAACTGGCGGGCGTCGTCCGCTCTTGCTCGTCTCAGGAGTTCTCCGACGGCCTTAACCGTCTGGATGCGGGCGCGTTCGAGGCGGGACAGGTCGACGAGCAACTGGGCACCGCGCGTGGCCCGGGAGACGAATCGGAAATTCTCGCGCACCGCGAATCGCTCCAGTCGCCTGAGCCAGTCGTCGGAGAGGCGGAAGCCATCGGAGGCGGCGATGATTTCATCCTGGTGTTCGTGAGCGAACTTGTACAGCAACAGCGAGTTTTCAAGCGCGCGGGGGAACTCGCTTCGCTCGACCGACCTGAGATAATGGTCCGGAACCAGGCCGTGCCCGGTGTCGTTGAGCGTGGAATCGAACTCGTTGAGGTAAACGTCGCCGTCAAGGTAGTACCGGGAAATAGTCAGCCGCAGGCCGCTTCCGTCGGGAAAGCGCGTGAACCCCTGGACAAGACCCTTGCCGAACGTAGTATCGCCCACCAGGACGGCTCGGCCCAGTTGCCGCAAGGCTCCGGCGACGATTTCGGCGGCCGACGCAGTGCCGCGATCAACCATGACCGCCATGGGAAGGCCGCCCGTGCGGTCCTGCCCGCTCGAATAATGGGCTTCCCTGTTCCAGCGCGAGCGGCTGTCAGTGCCGACAATGAACCGGCCGGCCTCCAGGAACAGATTGGCCGTTCGATATGCCTCCGCGAACAGGCCTCCCGGATTGCCGCGAAGGTCAAGGATGACGCCGCAGGGTGTCCTCTTGCGGTCTGCAAGCAGGGAATCAAGGGCCTCGGCAAGCTCTTCTGAGGCTCCGGCGTCGAAATCCAGCAGGCGAAGGTACAGAATGCTGTCGGGAGTGAAGCCCGCAAACGGCACGTGCATGAGGTCGATGCGGCTGCGCGTTATATCCAGAAGTAGCGTATCGTCACTGACCGGACGCAGCACCTTCACCGCCACCTCGGTGTCCTCCCTGCCGCGCAGCAGGCTGCTGGCGCGTTCCGGCGACACCTGCGCGAGAACGACACCGTCGGCCTGGATGATGACGTCTCCGGTCAAAAGCCCGCCCCGTGAGGCCGGACCGCCCTCCCGGACCGACATGATCATCAGCCCCCTCTGGTGGGGAATGACGGTCACGCCGATGCCGCCGTAGCTGCCGGTCATCTCCTCGTCCATTTGCTCGAACAGTTCCGGCTCCACGTATGATGAGTAGCGGTCCAGTTGCAGGAACATCTCGTCCATCGCGGATCGAAACATGCCGTCCCAGTCCAGTTGGCCGGAATACATGTGTTCGACCTCTACGGCCAGATGCGCCAGCGAGACCGCCCGGTGCAGCCCGCGGTCGGACAGGACGTACACGGCCATGGTTCCGCAGATCCCGACCAGGAGAAACATGAAGAGGACGGACAGAAGAACGATGCGACGATTGAACGACTGGACGTGACTCATTGCCGGCCGAGTTTCCGGATCAGGTGGTGTTTGACGTCGTCAAAGACTTCATCTACCGAACGGGACGCGTCGACGACCTTGACGCGCCGGCTCTCCTTCCGGGCGATTTCCAGGAAGCCTCGGCGGACCCTGCGGAAGAAGGCCCCGGATTGTGACTCGAGGCGATCGGGCTTTTTCGTCCGCCTGGCCCGGGCCGCCGAAAGGTCCAGGTCGAAGACGAGAGTGAGGTCGGGCTGGATTTGCCCGACGGCCACCCGGTGCAGCGATGTCACCATGCGGATATCCAGGCCGCGCCCATACCCCTGGTAGGCGGTAGTGCTGTCGTAGAAGCGGTCGCACAGGACAATCGTTCCCGCCTGAAGGGCGGGCACGATTTCGCAGGCCATGATCTCCGCCCGGGCCGCCTCGTACAGCAACAATTCGGTGATGGGAGACATCTCGATCCGCCGGTCAAGCAGGATTCTTCTGATTCTCTCCGACACACGGGTGGCGCCCGGCTCTCTCAACTGCCTGACACGGTAGCCCTGAGCCGTAAGAAACCGCGCGGCGCGTGCCGTCTGAGTCGACTTGCCGCACCCATCCACTCCCTCGAACGTGACAAACAGCCGCGGCCGTCTGACTCTCGTGGCTTTCCTTTTTGTACGTGCCTTCGTGACCATGAAAAAAACCGGCGATCGTTGATCGCCGGTTAATCTACTCAATTCGCGGATTGATTCAAGACTATTTTTTCTTTCTGACCACGCGCTGAGGAAGGGTTGTCCTCGTGGTCGTTTTCTTCGTGGTCGCCTTTCTCTTGGCCGGCGGTTTTGCGGCCGCGGGTTTCTTGGCGGCGGCTCGTGCCGCTTTCGGCCGCGCCTTTTTCCAGCCGTACCTGGCGATGAATTCCTCGGTCAGGCGGCGGGCCTCTTCGTCCGTGTACTGGATGGGCGGCGACTTCTTGAAATAGGACGAGGGCTCCACCACGGCCCCGGACAGCTTGTTGTCAAGGGCCAGCTTGCAGCACCTCACGGCGTCGATCACTACGCCGGCGGAGTTGGGGCTGTCCCACACTTCCATCTTCATCTCGATGTTGAGCGGCACGTTGCCGAAGGTGGTACCCTCCATGCGGATGTAGGCCCATTTGCGGTCGTCAAGCCACTCGACGTAGTCGGACGGTCCGATGTGGATGTTTCCGGGCTTCATCTCGTAGGTGAGCTGGCTGGTAACGGCGTTGGTCTTGGAGATCTTCTTTGACTCCAGGCGCGACCGCTCCAGCATGTTCAGGAAATCGGTGTTGCCGCCGACATTGAGCTGGCTGGTCCGCTCCAGCTTCACGCCGCGATCGAGAAACAGGCGCGTCAACACGCGATGGGCGATGGTGGCACCCACCTGTGACTTGATATCGTCCCCGATGACGGGCAGGCCTTTCTCCTTGAAGCGCTTCTGCCAGTAAGGCTCGCGGGCGATGAAGACCGGGATGCAGTTTACCAGGCCGCAACCGGCTTCCAGAATCTGCTCCACGTACCACTTTGTGGCCTCCTCCGAACCGACGGGCAGGTAATTGATAACGACGTCCGTGTTGGTGTCTTTCAACAACCTGACGATGTCCACCGTCTCCCCGGGAGCTTTCTCGATGATCTGCGAAAGGTAGTACCCCAGCCCGTCGTGCGTCATGCCGCGCTGCACGGTGATTCCCAGTTTGGGCACGTCGCAGAACTTGTACGTGTTGTTCGGCCAGGTGTAGATCGCCTCGGAAAGATCCTTGCCCACCTTGTTCTTGTCGATGTCGATGGCGGCTGAGAATTCGATGTCCCGGATGTGGTAGCCGCCGAGATTGACGTGCATAAGGCCGGGCACGACGTCCTCGTCCTTGGCCTTCCGGTAAAACTCAACTCCCTGCACGAGGGAGGAGGCACAGTTGCCAACGCCGATGATGGCCACGCGCACTTTTGCCATTCCTTTGACCCCTTGCTTGTATGGTTCCTTTATGACCTGTTGACTTTTCTGCCTGCGGCAAGGATACAGGCGCCGTGACGGCGGGGTCAAATTATATTTGCACCGCGGGCAAAAATATATAATAATAGTATAGCTATTGTGACCAAATGGTCATGTGAGGTGTTGCGCAACGCGCCCTGCGGCCTGCCGCCGGGGCACTGATACAGGCAGGTTTTTCAATGCTCGATGAAAACACCGTCGCCGACCTCGTTGAGCGCGGCGTAATCAACGATACGTTCCGGCGGCTGCCACGGCAGAAGAAGAATCAGATCTACCGGACGGCGGTGGCGCTGTTCGGTGAGTATGGGTACGACGGTCTGCCGGTGGACAGGTTATGCCGCGAGGCCGGAATTTCGAAGGGATCGTTCTTCCAGTATTTTCCGTCGAAGAGCCACCTGCTGGAGTTTACTATCCTCGTGTTTGACGACTACCTGGTCAAATGGCTGGCCGAGATTCGTCGGCAGGAGAAGACCGTCTTCGCCCGGGAGCGGCTGCGCTACCTCTACGAGGCGCTGGTTCTTAACGCCAAACTGTACCGATCGGAGCAAAGGTTCTACCTTTTTGTGACTCACGCCCTGCGACACGCGGCGGTGGTGACGGAGGGGATTGACCTGGAACGGCACTTCCGCCAGTACGTGTGTGAGATTGTCGAGCGTGCCGCGCAGACGGGCGAGATACGTGCAGACTTCGAAGTTGATTTGACCGGCTACCTTGTCTCGAACATCATCGAGGCCTTGGTGCAACGCCAGTTCTCCGGCCACAGGACGCCGCGACGCGAGACCGAGGAATACCTCGTTTCGTTTCTCTTTGACGGCATAAAGGGATAGGGCGGCCTCGGTCGGCCAGGCACCGGGGTGCCGACGGGAGCTGAGCGCTTGACGGGCCGGGTGAGTACGGCAACTGCTCTCAGGACGGGAAATCGAACCTGTCCACGGAGATGATCTTGCCGACAGCTTTGCGGGTGCGGGGAGCCTGGTCCTGCTCGCGCTCTTTTGGACCCAGGAGATCGGCCGGGCCCTCGTAGCCGAGAGAAATCACGCACATGACGTGGTATTCATCGGGAATGGCAAGGGCCTGCTTGATGGCCGGTGCCTTCCAGCCGGCCATCGGGTGCGCCATCAGGCCTTCAGTGACGGCCCCCAGCAGCAGCGACATGGCGGCCAAACCGCAATCGAACTGGTAATATGCGATTGGATCGTCGTCGCGCGTGTAGTCGTCCTGTTCCCGGGCGCAGATAACGACGAGAACCGGGGCTCGGGCGGCCCACTGGTTGCCGCGAGCCAGGGCCGAGACCACTTTCGCGTGCTGCTGAGTGTCGGATACGAATATAAACCGCCAGGGCTGGTTGTTTGAACAGGAGGGTGACCAGCGGACGGTCTCAAACAGCCGTTCAAGGACGTCCTGCGGCACGGGCCTGTCCAGGTAGGACCTCCGGCTGCGCCGCTCAAGGAAAATCGATTTTACCACAGTACCACCTTCCGGACAAGAGGAAGCTGCTTTTCTGCTATATCTTCCGGGCTACGGCGGGTTTGAAGTCGCGCCGGGCCAGAAGCTCTTCCTGCCGTTCGCGGATCATGGCCTCGCTCATCTTGAAATGCGGCCCCACCTGCTCGATCATGACAGACGACGTGCAGGAGGCATAGCAACCGGCTTGCCACAGGTCGCCGCCGGTCCTGAGGTATTCGAAAACGAACCCGCCCATGTACGTGTCACCGGCGCCGGTAGCGTCGACGAGGTCGATTTCGTAGGGCGGGATGTTGATGAATTCGTCGCCGTCGTAGATGACTGACCCCAGTTCGGCCAGCGTAACGATCACGAGGCGCGGCCCCCACGACTTGATAATCCTGGCCGCCTCGTAAGGGTCCTCGCGGCAGTTGATCCCGGTGAGTACCATGCCCTCCAACTCGTTCGGCTTGACGATATCGCATATACCGAGAATGCCTTCGATACCCTCCGGCTTTTCGTGAAAGATGCGGCCGTTGTCATGTGCTCCGCGCAGCAGGCCCTGCGGGTCGCAAAAGAGCAGGCCGTCATGATTGGCGCGAATGTCACGTATGTCTTCGAACGTCAACTCCTTGAGAATGGGCCCGAGCAGCACGGCCCCGGAGTCCGCGTACGCTTGCGGCTCAAGCCGGCCAATGCCGCCGGCCCGACCGAGCAGGTCGAGCGTGCGGTTGCCGAAGTCGTCGTAGTAAATGAGCGAGAAACCGCCGGACTCGCGAGAGGGGACAATCTCATGCTGCATGTGGTAAGGTGCCAGGTCGCGGATAAACTGTTCTTTGAAGTCGTCGCCGATTGCCCCGATCAGCCTGACCTCTTCACCCATCTTGGCCAGGGCAAGCGCGGCGTTGGTGGAACAGCCGGAGAGAATCCGCTCTTTCGTGTCGACTTTAGGAGTCCTGATGTAGTCGTATACAGGGTTGCCGATCGCCGTGATCACGGGCTTAGCCGCCTTTCTTCAAACCGAGCAGGAAGCGGGACGCAGGCGGGCAGTCTGGCTGGCGGCTTACGGGCGGCGTTGGTGCGTGCCTGATCATGAGATACCGGGTTTTTGGGGGTCACGCTTCCCGTCTGTCGTCCAGGATCTTTTTTGTATAAACCAGCCGCTGGATACCGGTGATAAGCGACGTCACGCCGACCACTATCAGGGCGAATTCCAGCCAGCCCCCGCGCGGCCAGGTCCCCGAGGGCAGGTAGATTTCGACCAAGGAGCCTGCTATTATCAGGACGAATTTCTCCAGGCGGCCGACGATGCCTACCGCGCAGTTTTCGATCCTGCCCATGGATTCGGCAGCGGCGCGCGTGTAACTGGCGATCATCATGCCGAAGAGGGCAAACAGGCCCCAGCCCGGATGAACTGCTCCGGACAAAGTGATACCGGCCAGTATAAAGAACTCCCCGTAGCGGTCTGACACGTGGTCCAGGATGCCGCCGAAGAGGGTTCCCATCTTGCCGGCTCGCGCCGTCGCGCCGTCGAGCATATCGGTAAGCGCCGTGGCCAGCATCCAGAACACTCCCCAGCCGAGCGCACCTTTCCAGAAGCAGATGCCGGATATGAGAGCGCAAAGGACTGATGCACCGGTCAGGAAGTTCGGCTTCAGGCCCAGCCGCAGGCAGATTTTACCCAGAACGAGCGATGACTCCTCGTAGAACTGCCGCTTTCGCTGATTGATCCCCGGCAAACCTTGTACGTCCCTGCTCATATATGCAGTGGGAATATACCGGTTGCCACCGGCGGCGTCAATTTATATGCCCGTGATATTTCGCTGCCGCCGTTTTGTCCGTCCCGTTCCCGCTTAGAAGCTGATTGACATTGGCAAAGTTGAGCCGAATATTGACCGCAATGTTTGTCGATTACGTTGAGATTGAGGTGGTTGCCGGCAACGGCGGGCAGGGCTGCGTGTCTTTCCACACGGAGAAGTACATTCCTAGGGGCGGCCCGGACGGCGGTGACGGCGGTGGTGGTGGTGACGTCGAAGCGGTGGCCGACAGCAACCTGACCACCCTTCTGGATTTTCGGTACCGGGCGCGGTATAAAGCCGAAAACGGACAGCCCGGATCCGGTTCACTGAAAACCGGAAGGTCCGGTCAGCTGGTGCGAATTCGGGTACCGGTGGGTACTATCGTAAAAGACCTGGATAGTGGCGCTCCGGTGTGTGACCTTGACAGCCCGGGGGCGGAGATTACACTGGCGCGTGGCGGAAAGGGCGGGCGGGGCAATGCCTTTTTCAAGTCGCCAGTCAATCAGGCCCCGCGCAAGGCTCAGCCGGGCCTGCCCGGCGAAAGCCACCGTCTGTCTCTGGAGTTGAAACTTCTGGCCGACGTCGGCCTGGTCGGTCAGCCCAACGCCGGCAAATCAACCATCCTGGCCACTTTTTCGGCGGCGCGGCCAAAGATTGCCGAGTACCCGTTCACAACACTGATTCCCAATCTCGGTATTGTCAGGCTCCGGGAGTACAAGTCCTGCGTCATGGCCGACATTCCGGGATTGATCAAGGGCGCGGCCGAGGGTAAAGGGCTGGGACACCAGTTTCTCAAACATATCCAGCGGACGGCCGTGCTGGTGTACGTGATTGACGTCAATGATGATGACATTACGAACACTCAGGCCGTACTCCAGCGAGAACTGGCCGGGTTTGACCCGGCCCTGCCGGCGCGACCGGCCCTGACCGTGATTTCCAAAGTGGACACGTTGTCCCAGCAGGCGCTAAAAGAGGTTTCCCGGCGCCTGCCTCAGGAGTATATTTACCTGTCGGCCGTGGCCGGCACTGGTTCAGACGCGTTTCTTCAGGCCATAGAGAGAGAACTTGACCGGGAGCGAACTAAAGGAACGACTGACTGACACTATCGCCCTGCTGTCGATACCGGGTATCGGTCGCGGGCGGTTTCGCAAGCTGGTGGAGCGGTTCGGCACGCCGGCCGGTGTTCTGGCGGCCTCCAGGTCGGAACTGGAGTCAGTCTCGGGCCTGTCACATACCATTGCCGGTGCCGTCAGAGAGGGATACGACGGAGAAAAAGCCCGGCAGGCGGCGTCACGCATCATGCAACTCGGCTGGTCGGTGCTCTTTCCGAAAGAGGAAGGATATCCGCCGCTGCTCAGCGAGTTGGTCGACCGGCCGGCGGTTTTGTTCAGATCGGGCGATGACCGGCAGCCGGTAGAGAAGGTCGTGGCCATAGTCGGGACCCGTCACGCCACCGAGAAAGGGCGTCGTTTTGCTTCCCATCTGGCGGGCGAATTGGCCCGTGCCGGAATTCCGGTGGTTTCGGGCATGGCCGAAGGCATTGACGCCGCCGCGCACCGGGGTGCGCTCGATGCCGGTGGCCGCACAATCGCGGTCTGGGGGACGTCGCTGGACATCGTGTACCCGCCGTCCAACGGGTCGCTTGCCCGTGAGATTCTGCAGAGCGGCGCCATATATTCGGAGTACTTGCCCGGGACCCGTCCCGAGAAAACAGCCTTTCCGGAGCGCAACCGGATCATATCCGGGATATCCGAGGCGGTCGTGGTAGTGGAAGCCGGAGCCCGTTCCGGGGCACTGATTACCGCCCGCTGCGCCATCGATCAGAACAGGGAGCTTTTTGCCGTACCGGGGGCACCCGACGCGGCAAACGCCGAGGGCACTAACGCCCTGATCAAGAAAGGCGCCAACCTTTTGACCCGTGTGTTTGACATATTCGATCACCTCCCGCGGCTGAAGGGTGAAGTAGCCGTTAAGCGATTTCAGGCTCTTCCCGACATGACGGAGACGGAGCGCAGGATGGTCGGTTTTCTCTCGGATTGCCCGGTGCAAATCGACCAGTTATCCCGGGCGGCCGACCTTGCCGTTCCCGAACTGATGGGGTTCCTGCTGGCGCTGGAGGTAAAGGGGGTGGTGCGGGAATTGTCAGGCAAGCGATTCGTGCTTACTGAATAGACACCATGGTGGTTAGAACGGCAACGATCGTCAATAAGCTCGGCCTGCACGCCCGCCCGTGCGCGCAGCTTGTCTCCACGGCCGCTAAGTACGACTCAGTAGTGCATTTCACGAAGGACGAGTTGCGGGTGAACGGCAAATCAATCATGGGCGTGATGATGCTGGCGGCTGAGAGGGGATCTGCAATAAAGGTTGAAGCCGAAGGTCCGGATGAAGAACAGGCTGTGGCCGATCTGGTGCAGGTTATTGAATCCGGCTTTGGCGAGGAGATCTGATATTGTCCTTGTTTTGCGCGGGCCGGTTTATCTATCATGGTCGTGCGTTTGGAAAAGACAAGGCAGGGCAATAGGATATGGTGGAGCGGTACAGGCGCAAACTGCTGAAGGGTCTGCCGATCTCAGCCGGGATCGTGATGGGTCGCGGCAAGGTCATTCTGCCCGGCGACGTGCGCGTAGCCGAGGTTGCCGTTACGGCTTCGCGCGTCGGGGAGGAAATCGCCGCTCTGGACTCGGCGGTGGCTCAGACCATCGCCGAATTGCGCCGCATCAGGGACACGGCCGGCAAAAAAATCGGCGGCCCGGTGGCGAAGGTCTTTGACGCTCAACTGCTCATCGCCGGTGATTACGAGTTCCTCAACAAGGTCAAGGAACAGATTGCCCAGCGGCGGCGTAACGCCGGGTACGTCTACAACCTCCTGGTCGAGAGAACCACTCGGCCGCTGAATAAATCGCCCGATCCCTACCTGCGCCAGATGTCGCAGGATATTGTGGCCGTGTCCAGCCGCGTGCTATCATATCTGGCCGGTTACGAAGAAGAGTCGAGCCTGCGCTTTCCCACCGGCACCATCGTGATTGCCAAGACGCTGACTCCCGGAGAGGTCCTGGCCTACCGCAACCGCAAGGTGGTCGGTTTTATCGTCGGTGAGGGCGGACGCAACTCCCACATGGCACTCATCGCACGGTCGCTCATGGTCCCGGTTGCCGTCATTGCCGACCACTGGCGGCAGATACCGGATAACTGCCGCATTATTGTCGACGGCACCAGCGGAGCGGCCATCATCGACCCGACCGACGCTGAATGGGACAAGTACCACAAGCTAAGGAAACGACAGGGACCGGCCGCGGTCTCGCGGATAAAAAAACTGGCGCAGATACCGCCGCAGACGGTCGACGGCCTGCCGATCCAGATCGCCGCCAATCTCGAACTGCCGGGACCGGTGGACGCTATCCTGTCCGCCCGGAAGATCCCGGTCGGGCTGTACCGGACGGAGTTTCTCTACCTCGAGCGAAACAGCTTTCCTGACGAGGAGACGCAGTACGATTTCTACCTGCAGATCTGCGAAGCTTTTCCTGACAGCGAAGTGACTCTGCGCACGTTCGATCTCGGCTCTGACAAGGTCGCGGGCGATGGTTTTGCGAAGACTGAGGATAACCCCGCCCTCGGCTGGCGCGGTATCCGGTCAATGCTGGAGATGACGAGCGTCTTCAAGGACCAGATTCGGGCCATGTTGCGCGCGTCGGCCCACGGTAAGATCAGGATAATGCTGCCGATGGTAACCGATGTGGCCGAGTTCGAAAAGGCCAAGAAACTGGTTTCGCAGGTTATGTTGGACTTGCGCCGCAAGGGGATCCCATTCGACGCCGACGTCCCGCTCGGCGTGATGGTCGAAGTGCCGTCGGCTGCTCTGACTGCCGACCAGTTGGCCCGCAGGGTCGATTTTATCTCGATCGGTACCAATGACCTTACCCAGTATACTCTTTCCGCCGACCGCAGCAATGTCCGCGTGGCTGGACTGTACAACCCGCTGCACCCGTCCGTCCTGAACCTGGTGAAGATGACGGTGGACGCCTGTGCCAAACACGACATTCCCGTATCCATCTGCGGCGAAGCGGCCGGTGATCTACTGGCCCTGCCGCTGTTCATAGGTATGGGAGTGAAGCAGCTTTCCATGAACCCGGCCAGGATTTTCGACGCTTGCCGCCTTGTCAGAAAAATCGACTTCAACCTCGTGCGCCTTCTCGTCGGCTCAGTCATGTCCAGTGAAACCAGCTCAGCCGTGAAGAGAAAACTGGACGCCTACCGGTCGGGGCTCGAAAAGAAAAGGACCGTCCGATGACCCGGCAAGACCTTCTGGCTCAACTCGATGATGCCGACCGCATGCGCGCTCTCGACCCGAGCGGCATGTACGATCGGATCCGGGGCCTGCCCGAGCAGATGCAAGATGCCCTCGCGATCATGCGCCGCCGAGAGGTCCGGAGAGAGGGATTTCATGACGTCACGGAGGTTGTCATAGTCGGCATGGGAGGTTCAGCAATCGGCGGTGACCTCGTACGAACACTGACGCACTTGCAGTTGCAGGTTCCGCTTCAGGTTTGCCGCCATTACCGTCTGCCCCAATACGTGGACGAACGAACCTTGGTCATAGCCTCCTCGTACAGCGGTAATACCGAGGAAACGCTGTCGGCGTTCGCGGAGGCTCTTGACCGTCGATGCATGTTTGCGGCGATCACCACCGGCGGCAAGCTCGGGGAGCTGGCAAGGGTGAACGGAATCCCCACTGTCCGTATCCCGCCCGGACTGCAGCCTCGGGCGGCCATCGGATACTCGTTCGTGCCGCTTTTGATGCTGCTGGAGGAGGCGGGGCTGGTCGAGGGGATGGCTGATCAGGTTTCGCGTACAACGGCTAACTTGGTCTCGCTCCGGGATCGGTACGACCGCAGCGTGCCGGCCGCGGACAATCCGGCCAAGCAGCTTGCGGCGCAGATTCACGGGCGCGTGGCAATCGTCTACGGCGGCCCGGAACTGACCGACGTCGTGGCCGTCCGCTGGAAGGGGCAGATATGCGAGAACGGCAAGAACATGGCCTTTGCCAACCAGTATACGGAGTTCAACCATAACGAGCTGGTCGCGTGGTCGCGCACGATCGCCCCGCACCGGGATCACCTGGCCGTGATTCAACTTAAGGATGCCGGTGACCACCCCAAGGTGAGCCGACGCCGGGAAATCGTCGGCTCGATCATCGAGGGATTGGGTGTGCCCGTTGTCGAAGTAGCATCCAGCGGCACCGTCCCGCTGGAACGCATGTTCAGCCTTATTCAAATGGGTGATTTCGTTTCCTACTACCTGGCCGTTCTTAACGAGGTTGACCCGACGCCCGTCGATGCCATCGAAACTCTGAAGAGGAAACTCGCCGAATCCGGGTAGCCGCATGAGCACCCTGCCGGGTACTGCCTGCGACATCCGACGCGAAGAGGCGCCGGCCGTGGCCGATCCCGGGTGCCCCGTTTGCCGGGAGGCGTTCCCGGGCACGTCGGGTGCGGATGATTCTCCGGACGAGTTCGTCGACTGATCCTCCGTTCGACGCCGGAACCGCCGATAAACCGCAATTGACATCACGATTGACTGACATATATTACCCTATGCGACACCTGCTGCGAAAACTCCTTCCGACCGTACCTTCCGCGCTGATCTCATTCTTCCTGCTGGGGACGCAGTCAGCCGTGGCGCAGGCAAGCGGCGACACGATCGTGCGATGGGATCGCACCAGTGCGGCGATTCTTGTAGCCGTCTTCTCGATAGTCGTGCTGCTGTACACGCGATGGGCCAAGGCGGGCAAGTCGCTTTTCCTGCGCAAGATTCCCGGCCTGGAGGCGGTTGAGGAAGCGGTGGGTCGGGCCACCGAGATGGGCCGAGCGGTGCTGTACATTCCCGGCATTCAGGAACTCGACGATATCGAGACGGTGGCCGGTATCTCCATTCTCGGAAGGGTTGCGAGAATCGCCGCACAGTACGACACGCCGCTGGTGGTGCCGGTTCGGTATCCTCTGGTGCTGGCTGCGGGCCAGGAAGTAGTTGAGCAAGCGTATGTCGAGGTAGGCAAGGCGGATGCGTACAACAAGGATATCGTACGCTACGTGGCCGGGGAGCAATTCGCATTCACGGCCAACGTGAACGGTCTCATGATGCGGGATCGACCGGCCGCCAACATTTACATGGGCGCCTTTTTCGCCGAATCGCTGCTGCTTGCCGAAACCGGGAATGCGGCGGGCTCCATTCAAATTGCCGGGACCGCCCGCCCGGAACAATTGCCCTTCTTTATTGCGGCCTGCGACTATACGCTTATGGGAGAGGAACTGTATGCCGCCTCCGCATACCTGTCCCACGAGCCGCTGATGCTGGGCGGTCTTAAAGGGCAGGACCTGGTGAAAATCCTCATCATTATCTTTATCGTCGCCGGGGTCATCCTCGTGACTCTGGGCATCGGTGACACTTTCCGCAGCTGGTTTGATCTGGGGAATTGAGCGTGAGAACGGTCATTCCAGTGGTCGTGGCGTTCCTTTCGGGCATCGTCATGGTTGTATCCTTCTTTTTCAATCCGGACCGGACCATACTCGGCCGGATTGAGCCGATGGTGCTCAACTGGGTAACGATTGTCGGCGGGTTCACGCTGCTGCTGGGTGTCGTTTCGATCACGCGCGTCAACTGGAGCGGCGTGCGCCGGAGGCAGGACGGCTGGGTGTACAAGTGGTTCACTCTTCTGTCGCTGTACGTCATGGCCATACCGGCGCTGCTGCCGTCGTCATGGTCGCCGCTGTTCGGGGACGCCCGGGGTTCGATCTACGATTGGCTGTTTACGCACGTCGATTCTCCCATGATGTGCACGATGTTTGCCATGCTGGCCTTTTACATCGCCTCGGCGGCTTACCGTGCTTTCCGCGCCCGAACACTCGAGGCGACGCTGCTGCTTGTGGCCGCCGTGCTGGTGATGCTCTGGCGGATCCCGATGGGTGAGGCGTTCCTGCGCCTGTTCAGCGACAGCCTCCCGGGTTACATCAATACGTTCCTGATGGGCGGAGTCAACGCGGCGGTGCAACGAGGCATCGTCATCGGCGCTGCGCTCGGGGCTGCCTCGATGTCGCTGAGGATACTGCTCGGTATCGAGCGAACGTACATGGGGAAGGGTTAACCCGTGGGTTTCTGGGAGAAATTCGGTTCTCTGGACCGCCGCCTGATCTATCTCATGGTGGCGCTGGCGGTCATTTTCCCGCTGATCGTCCCCGCCACCTTCAAGGTTTACGTTACTCCCGAGGCCCAACAGCTCTATGAGGCCGTTGAGGCGTTGCCTGATTCCTCGAATGTCATGCTCACCTTCGACTACTACCCGTCGACTCTCGCGGAGACGGAACCGATGTCCATCGCTGCGCTGCATCATTTGTTCCGCAAGAACTGCAGGATCGTCACGCTGACGACGGTTCCTCTGGGCGGCCCCTCGATTGCCGAGCGCGTGACGCGATCCGTCGCTGAAGAACTCGGTAAAGTCTACGGCGTGGACTACGTCAACCTGGGTTTCAAGTACGGGTACGTGGCGGTGCTCAAAGGGATGGGCACGTCAATTGAGACCATTTACCCGACCGACAACTCCAGCACACCGCTGGCGGAGCTGCCGATGATGCAGTCAATCAGGAATTACGGCGATATCCGCTTCATCTTTGTCGTCTCGGACAACAACATAGTCGACTACTGGATTTCGATCGTCAACGCCGAGTATGCCGTTCCGGTCGGCTGCGGGGTGACGGCCGTATCGGCGCCGAAGTATTACTCGTTCACGGCCTCGGGACAGGTGACCGGCCTGCTCGGCGGGATGAAAGGCGCTGCCGAGTACGAACAACTGGTGCAAAAAGAGGGGTTGGCCGTGGCCGGTATGGCCATGCAGTCGCTGGTTCACCTGCTCATCATTGCTCTCGTCGTCGTGGGCAACATAGCCTATTTTGCCACCGGGCGCCAAAAGAAGGGGGCGGCCCGATGAGTCCGGTGGAAATCCTGCAGGTCTGGGTTGCCGCCTTTTTTACGCTGGCCTTATTTTCGTTTCTTTACCGGGATAACCCGTTTTTCAAGCTGGCCGAGCATATTTTTGCCGGTCTGTCGGCCGGGTACTATATCGGCGTGGTCTGGAAATCGGTCATTCTTCAGCAGTTGTGGTACCCCATGCAGGCCGGCCACTGGGAGCTGGTTTTCCCGGCTATGCTTGGTCTTCTCATGTTTGCCCGGCTGTCGTCCAAGTACTCCTGGATATCACGGGTTTCGCTTGCCTTCGTCATCGGGTGCACGGCCGGCGTGTTTCTGATCTCGCAACTGAACGGGATGGTTCTGCCGCAAATGCAGGCGACCATGCTGTCGCTGGGTTTCGCCGACGGAATCGTGGAGATGCTGCTGGCGGTGATTGTAGTGGTGGGAGTCATTTCCACCCTGATCTACTTCTATTTTTCCAAGGAGCATACGGGCGTGATGGGGGTAACGGCCAAGATCGGTATCTGGTTCATCATGGTCGCCTTCGGCGCTCATTTCGGATACACGGTCATGGCCCGCGTCTCGCTCTTGATCGGGCAGGTGTATTTCCTGTACCACCAGTGGTTGGGGTCGTTTTCGGATATCTTCTGAGCAGGCCGGTGACACGGCGGCGGTTTCTTTGTATAATCCTGTGAGGTGGCTCTGTCAAATGCAGGAGGATAAGTGAAAAGCATGTCCAAATACTTCGGGCCGCTTGTGGCTGTTGTGCTGCTGACCGGCTGCGGCTACAGTCCGGACAAACCCGTGTATGACACGGTCGAAAATCCCGACGGTTTTCCGGTCATGGCGGTTCAGCTCCTGGATGATATTGAGAACGACCAACTTACGGGCCTGGACGAAATAAGCGAGGCGTTCGGCCAACTGTACACGGAGCATTCTGAACTGCTGGACAATGCGGCCTGGCGCGCTATTATTGACCGCCTCGGCCTGCGGCTGCACTACAAGGCCAGGCAGTTACTCAGGCAGGGCCTGCCCGGGTTCACGGGGGCCTCAGGGTATTTCATGCTGGCGGCCTTTGCCCGGCCGAAGGATCCGGAGGTCACGCGCGACGGCCGTCTTTTCACGTGCTGGCGAAAGGCCGTCACGGATACAACTGCCGGTGCGCTTATTGACTCCCTGGCGCAGGACTCCTCGCCGGCTGTCAGACTTAACCTGGCCAGGTTCTTCATGCTCAATGACTCGTTGCATCGACAGTTCGGACGGGAATACCTGATCGGGAACCTGTTTGCGTCACCTTCCGGCGAGAGCGCCATCTCCGGGTCGGCCGGGTTGACGGCTCTTGACAGAGCCTTTGCCGCCCACCTGGGCCTTTATGACTTTCCCCGGGAAGAGGCCATGGTGTCGTTCGGCGAGCAGTCAGTTGACCTGCTTTGCGCCGGATTCGTACCCCTGGGCGAAAACGTCTATCGCGCCGAGTTGTATTTCTATCCTCGTGAACGGATTGAATCCGACTATTCCGTAGCCCTTCGGATCACCACCGCCGGCGTGAGCGCGGAATCCCTGTTTGATCCCCTCCGCTTTGTGCCCTTCGATTTTCCACCGGAGGTGCCAACGTCGCGCTGGGAAAAGGGAAAGGTGGCTGCCGCATACCGGATCATTCGTTTTCTCGACCCGATTTCCGACGTCGCGGTCGGTCTGGTCGACGTCAGCGCCGAGCCCCGGCGCTACCTGAAGCCCGCGGGTGCCGACGGCAATTGTTTCCGTTTTTCGAGCGGTACGGGGCAGTAGTCGAGACGGGCGGGGGGGTGTGCTTGTATGCCGGGGAGAAGCGCTCCGCTTTTCTGCTTGTCTGGCCTTCGGGCTCTGCCTACATTGCCCGTGTTTACAGAAAGTTGTCCATGAAGATTATAATACCGGTAGCCGGTACGGGTACGCGTCTTCGGCCGCACACGTACTCGCTTCCCAAGCCGCTTCTGCACGTGGCGGGCAGACCCGTTATTACCCATCTGCTTGATCCGGTGGTGCCGCTTGACCCTGAGGAGGTCATCTTTGTCGTCGGGTACCGGGGCGAGCAGGTCCGGGAGTACATCCGGGCCAACTACTCGTTCAACGCGCGGTTCGTGCACCAGGACCGGTTGCTCGGCCTCGGGTATGCCTTGAACCTGGCGCTGGCCGGCGTCGATGGCGGCGAAGTTCTGGTCATCCTTGGTGACACGGTCGTGGAGTGCGACCTGCGAAAGTTCGTGGCCGCGGGCGATTTCGTGCTTGGTCTGCGGCAGGTGGCCGATCCGACCAGGTTCGGCATCGCCGAAGTCAAGGACAACCGCGTGGTGAGCCTGGAGGAGAAACCGCAGAACCCCAAGACCAATCTGGCGGTGATCGGCCTATACTTCTTCAAGGACATTGCCAAGCTCAGTTCGACGCTGGCCTCGCACGTCCAGAGCGGCAGATTGACGCGAGGCGAAGTGCAGTTTACCGATGCCCTGCAGGAGATGATCGAATCCGGGATTCACTTTGTCCCGTACGAGGTTCGCGAGTGGTACGACTGCGGCAAGAAGGAGACCATGCTCGAGACCAACCGCCACCTTCTGCGCAGCGTGGGCAACACGGTGAAGATTGACGGATCGGTGATCATCCCACCGGTGTTCGTGGCACCGTCGGCCAAGGTGATCAACGCCGTCCTGGGGCCGGATGTTTCGGTCTCCGAGGGGGCGATTATTCGGCGGTCGATCATCAGTAATTCGATCATCGCAAGCAATGCAACCGTCCACGACGCGCTTATAGAGAATTCCATTATCGGGCAGGAAGCGGTCGTCAAGGGGTGCAACCAGGTTCTCAACATCGGCGATTCATCGGACATCACTCCGGCCTGAGCGATCGTGTATCCACTGAACGAAGAAAAAAATATCGAGGAGCAGAGTATATGGCAGCGGGCAACTTCCTTTTTACATCGGAATCGGTGACTGAAGGGCATCCGGATAAGCTGGCCGACCAGATTTCGGATGCGGTCCTGGATGAAATCCTGCGCAAAGACAAAAAGGGGCGCGTCGCCTGCGAGACGTTTGTCACCGTCGGCCTGGTGATAGTCGGCGGCGAGATAACTACGGAATCGTACGTGGACGTCAATGAGCTGGTGCGCCGGGTGGTCAAGGACGCGGGCTATACCCAAACGGAATACGGCTTTACCTACAACACCTGCGCGATCCTCAACGCTATCGGCTCGCAATCGCCGGATATCGCGCAGGGAGTGGACACGGGCGGCGCCGGCGACCAGGGCCTCATGGTCGGTTACGCCTGCCGCGAGACCAGGGAGCTGATGCCTATGCCGATCATGCTCGCTCACAAGCTGACGCGGCAGCTGGCTAACGTGAGAAAGAAGCAGATTCTCCCATACCTGGGGCCCGACGGCAAATCGCAGGTGACGGTAGAGTACAGCGACGGCATACCGGCGCGGGTGGACACGGTCGTGATCTCGTCACAGCACTCCGCCGATATCCTTGACCGTTCGGGCAGGAAGATTACCAGGAAGGCGCGTGATGAGATCGTCGACAAGGTCGTCATGCCGGTCATTCCGGCTGAGATGATGGACAACCGCACGAAATTCCTCATCAACCCGACCGGCAAGTTTGTGGTCGGGGGTCCGCTGTGTGACACCGGCATGACTGGCCGCAAGATCATTGTCGATACGTACGGCGGCATGGCCACGCACGGCGGCGGCGCCTTCTCGGGCAAGGACCCGACCAAGGTGGATCGGTCGGCCAGCTACATGGCGCGCTACATTGCCAAGAACATCGTTGCCTCCGGGCTGGCCCAGAAGTGCACCGTGCAACTGGCCTACGCCATCGGCGTGGTGCAACCCGTGTCGGTGACGGTGTTCACGGACCGGACCAGCAGCGTGCCCGAAGCCCGGATTGTCCAGTTGATCCGGAAGCACCTTGATCTCAGCCCGCGCAGTATTATCAAACGGCTTGACCTGATCAGGCCGATCTACCGCAAAACCGCCGCCTATGGCCACTTCGGACGGAACGAGAAAGAGTTCACGTGGGAGAAGACGGACATGGCTAAGACCTTAGCAAAGGACGCGTGATTATGGTGCCGAAACCTGACATAAAAAATATCCGACTGGCCAAAGAAGGCAGAAAGAAAATCGAGTGGGCCGAGCGCAGCATGCCGGTTCTGCGCCTGATCCGGGAGCGGTTCGGCAGGGAAAAGCCGCTCAAGGGGGTCAATATCGCCGCCTGCCTGCACGTGACTACGGAAACCGCCAACTTGATGAGAACGCTGAAGGCGGGCGGGGCGAACATCGCCCTGTGCGCGTCTAACCCGCTGTCCACCCAGGATGATACGGCGGCCGCCCTCGTGGCCGAGTTCGACATACCGGTGTACGCCGTCCACGGGGAGGACAACAAAACCTACTACCGCCACATTCACCAGGCTCTCGGAACCAAACCTCGGATCACGATGGATGATGGTGCGGACCTCGTCAGCACGCTGCACAAGGAGAAAAAAGACCTGGTGGCCGACGTGCTGGCCGGCACCGAGGAGACCACCACCGGGGTTGTTCGTCTGAAGGCGATGGCGGCCGACGGCGCCCTGCTGTTTCCGATCATCGCCGTGAACGATTCGAAAACGAAACACATGTTTGACAACCGGTACGGCACCGGGCAGTCGACGCTGGACGGTGTCCTGAGGGCCACCAACATGCTGCTGGCGGGCGCCACCGTCGTAATCGCCGGCTACGGCTGGTGCGGGCGAGGGCTGGCCGCGCGCGCCAAGGGAATGGGCGCTACCGTCATCGTCACCGAAGTGGACCCCGTCAAGGCCATCGAGGTCGTGATGGACGGTTTTCGGGTTATGCCCATGGCCCGGGCCGCCCGGGTGGGCGACCTGTTCATTACGGTAACCGGTGACATCAACGTCATCCGGCTGGAGCACGTCAGGAAGATGAAGGACGGGGCCATCATCTGTAATTCCGGTCACTTCAACGCCGAGATCGACATCCCGGCTCTCGAAAAGGCCAAATCCAAAAAGAGGCTGCTTCGCCCCAATGTCGAAGAATACACCATAGGCGGCAAGCGCGTCTGCCTGCTGGCCGAGGGTCGCCTGATCAACCTCTCTGCGGCCGAGGGCCACCCGGCCATGGTCATGGACATGTCGTTCGCCAACCAGGCCCTGTCGGCCGAATACGTGGTGAAGAACCACGCCCGGCTGGAACGCAGGGTCTATGTCGTGCCGGAAAAGATCGACGCCGCCATAGCCGCACTCAAGCTCAAGTCAATGGGTCTGGCCATCGACCGCCTGACACTCGAGCAGAAGAAGTACCTGGCCTCGTGGGAGATGGGGACGTAAGGCGGCGCGTGCGGTCTTAGCCTTCGGCACGGGATACCGGCCCCGCCGCCGATCATCTGCACAACACGGGCAAACACAAGGGAGGATTACGCGTGCGCTCACCTATTATCCGCTTGACTGTCGCGCCGGTGCTGCTTCTGGCGTGCCTGGTCGTTCTGCAATGCGGTCAGGTCGACCGGCAGACAACTTCGCGGCCGTACCTGATTCTCTTTGCCTTCGACGCCGAGGGAGAGTTTCTGAGCGAGCAGATGTCCGTCAGCAAGGTCGAAAAACACCTTGGTCGGGCCGTCGCAATCGGCGAACTGTCCGGCAAAGCCGTCGTCCTGGCCGAGTCCGGTATCGGCATGACGAACGCCGCCATGACGGCGCAGAAGCTGATCGATCTCTATGCTCCCCGGGCCGTCATCATGACCGGCATTGCCGGCGGTATCGACACGACCGTGCACATAGGGGACATCGTCGCCTGCGACGCCTGGATGCAGCACGACTACGGGTACGTCGGGGCCGACGGTTTCGAGCACATGGAACTGTATGCGTACATTCCGGGGGACGACAGCCTGGCGGGCATGGTCGCCTTTGAAGCCGACAGTGCCCTGCTCTCGGCCGCCGTGCGCGTAACCGGCGAACAACTCGACCTTGAGCAGATCGGCGAGAGGACCCCGAGCATTCACGTGGGCGGGATCGGTGTTACCGGCAACACGTTTATCGATTCCGAGGAAAAGCGGCAGTGGTTATCCGATGAGTTCGGGGCGCTGGTAACGGACATGGAGTCGGCCGCCGTGGCTCACGCGTGCACCGTCAACGGCGTTCCCTTCATTATATTCCGATCCGCTTCCGACCTCGCGGGCGGTTCCGGCTCGGAGACGGCCGAGGAAGAGCTGGAGGAGTTTTTCGAGGTAGCCGCCGACAACTCCGGCCAGGTAGTGATTTCGTTCCTGCGGGAGTTGTAGAGAACTGACAGCCTCGGCACGAGCAACAGAAGACTGCCGTTAGTGCCCGGGAGGGGTGTTGTGCTGCAGAGTCAAGTGGCGGGTCAGGCGTCTTTTCGCGCTTTCAATGAGAACATTAACGGGTACCGGGCCGGTCCGCCCGGCGGGTACCAGTACTCGCCGTCATCGGAGTACCAGCCTTCCTCCTCCCGGTAGTAGCTGTAGTTGTACTCCTCGAGATGCTCTATCACGAGTCCCGCACCGATCAGGGCGTTGACAATGCCGGAGATCGGGTGCTGCCACTCGACTATTTCCCCCTTGATGCGGAAACTGCGGTCGCAGTAGTCGGGGGCGCCGGTCTCGCGGTCGGGATCGCGGCGGAAGTAATCGCGCGGCGACTCCCAGAAGACCGCCTTGAACGGGTGATCGTCGATCATGAAGAAGGTGCCGCCCGGTTTGAGGTAGTGTCCCACCACCTGTGCCCACCGGGTGATGTCCGAAATCCAGCAGTGCGTGCCGTACGACTGAAAGACGATATCGAACCTGCGGTCAATCCTGCCGATGAGGTTAAGAATATCGCAGCGGATGAACTCCGCGTTCAGGCCGGTTTGCCGTTTCAGTTCATTCGCCCGTTCGATTGACTTGTCGGAGATATCGATGCCGGTGACGACGGCACCCTCCCGCGCCCACGAGAGCGTATCAAGGCCGAACTGGCACATCAGGTGCAGCAGGTGTTTGTTGCGGACGTCGCCCATCGTCTCGAGTTCGATGCGCTTGAGCGACGAACCGCCGGCGGCCACCTCGGCCGTTTTGTACTCCGGGTGGTGCAGGTGCACCTCGACCATCTGGTTCCAGGCGGCGCGGTTCTTTTCATGATCCGGGTGCGGCATCACTTCTTCGCTTTGAACATGGCGATACAGCCGATGACGAGGAAGACGCCGTTGATGCCCCACACGGCCAGGTCCTGCGGAATTTTCTCATTGTATCCCGCCGACTGTGTGACCCGGAAAAGCACAAAGTAGACCAGGGCTATCAGGGCGCCGGCGGCGAAGGAGACGGCGATGCCGCCACGCCGGGGGTTGGCCGCAAAGGGTATACAGATGAGGCTGACTATAAACGACGTCAGGGGAAAGGCGTACTTGATTTTCAGGTCGATAATTTCCCGGAGGTACGGGCCGCCCGTTCGTTTCATCAGGTCTATATAGCGCCGCAGCTCGAGCAGTCCCATGTCTTCGGGCTTGCCGATGCGCCGCGCCAGATCCACCGGTACGTCCTTGATGTCCCAGAGGATGAGAGAGTCGAACGGGATGAAGGTTTCGTGCGCGGAATCGTCGAAAAGCCTCACGATACCGTCGCGGGCCTGCCAGACGTGGTTCTCGTAGGCGACGATGGCGGCGGTGGTCAGTTCCTTAAGGCGGTTGCGTTCGGTCTTGTATACTTTGAGGTCGACGCCTTCCTGGCGCTCCACGTTGAACTTCCCGACGGTGTAGAAGTAGCCGGGCGAAATCTGGCGGTAGATATCGCGCACGGTGGTGAAAGCCTGTTTGGAACGTTTTTCGATGGTGAATTCCTTCATTTCGACCCGCTTCTTGTTGGCGGGAGGGAAAACATACTCGTTGTAGTAAAAGTGGCCGACCGAGATCAGCAGCGTGACGACCAGGAACGGCAGGGCGATCCGGTACAGCGAGAGTCCCGAGGCCTTCATGG
The DNA here is from genome assembly GCA_035529075.1 of Acidobacteriota bacterium. Taxonomy (NCBI): domain Bacteria; kingdom Pseudomonadati; phylum Acidobacteriota; species Acidobacteriota bacterium. The sequence continues at coordinate 251,016 of DATKXK010000005.1, forward strand.
CCAGGACCTCCATCCGGCGCGCCATCAGCGAAACCGTGAACAGGACAGCCAGCATCACGAACATCGGCGTGAACGACCTGATCACCCAGCCCCCGAAGTACAGGTAGTATTCGAACACCTGCGCGATCGGTACCCGGTGATCAATAAAATCCCTGAGCTGCTCGACCATGTTAATGACAATGATCACGACGCCCACGGTGAGCGTCACCACCATGAGTGACACCAGGAAGTAACGCAGGAGGTAGAGGTCAAGTCTCTTGATCATCGTCAGGCTACTTCACTCGCCGAAAAAACGCGAACAGCGGCTTCTCGCTCACGACAATGTAGACCAGGTACAGGCCGACGGCGCACAGGAGAACGTTTGCGCCCCACATGGCCCAGAACGGAGACAAGAGCCCGCGGTCAGCCAGGTCCTCGCCGCCGATCAGGAAGGCCCAGTAGATTATGAACAGCACGATGGAAATGGCGATGGCCATGCCCATACCGCCGCGCCGGGCCAGGATGCCAAGCGGCGCGCCGATAAGAATGAAGGCCAGCGAAGCCGCCGGGATGGAGTACTTCTTCTGTATCTCTATGTTGAACTTGTTCATCACCTGTTTCTGGGTGCTGATCTGCTGGAGGTTTCGTTCCACGTGCCGCTGCATGACCGAGGCATCGCTCCTGACAGCCGCCAGGGCGGCCGAGTCGGAGGCCGTGTCGCCCAGGTTGAAGGCGAACGTATCGCCGAACAGGTATGAGAATTTGTCGTCAAGGTAGGCGGTAATGCGGCCGCGAGCCGGAGACAGGTTGCCGATAGCCTGGTCCACGCGCTCCTGCATGTCGTCGATCCCCATCTCGCGGTCGGTGCGGTACTCGGTGGAGGTGCGCTTGAGCTCCGACCCGACGCCCGAGACGTTGATCACCTGGTTCTTGAAGTCCAGCTTCCGGTAGTTCTCCGGTTCGGACACGTCGAACGAGTGCACCTCGCCGTCGTACAGCGTAAACTGCATGGTCGATTCCCCATCGACCGTCCTGAGGTAGCCGGAATCGGCCACGATGAGCCTCGGTTTGGAGGGTACTTTCGTCTCGGTGATGCGGACGCCTTCGACGCGCGAGGTCTTGTGGTCGATCCGGTCGATGAGAATGAGGTACCCGGGAATTTCGGATATGAAGACGCCCGAGCGGAATATCAAGGTGGGGCGCATCGAGGAGATGGCGCCGGTAAGCTCCCGAGCCTTCTTGTTGAGGTCCGGCAGAATCTTGTCGTTGAATTGCACCATCAGGACGGCAATGACCGACCCGGCCAGGAGCAGGGGAACCAGAACGTGAATCAGGTTGACCCCGGACGCCTTGACCGCGGTGATTTCGAAGTCGGAACTTAGCCGCCCGAAAGCCATCAGCGTCGCCACCAGCACCGACATCGGCACCGACAGGGCCAGCATCCAGGCCAGGTTCAACCCCAGCAACTCCAGCACGACCCACAGGCTCAGGTCCTTGTCGATGACCCGGTCGATTATTTTGGGGACGTAGTCGATGATGAGCAGAAAAGTGATAGTGAAAAAGGCGAACAAAAACGGAGCGATATGCTCCTTGAGTATGTAGCGCTGCAGGATCCACATAACGTCAAGCTAATATATCAGTTATACACTTCCGGGCAAACAGAATATTCCGCGCGGAATTGCTTGTCCCAACGGGGCGGTATGTTGTAGATTCAGTGACATGCAGGACAAAAGAATCAGGGATTTCGTTGTCGAGGATCGGGTGGAGGGGTTCTTCGCCGTCCGGCGCAAAGACGTGCGCGAATACACGCGCGGCCAGTATGTCACTCTCGAACTCGGCGACTGCACCGGCAGGGTGCAGGCGGTGTTTTGGGATCCGGACCAGTTTGCCCTGAAGGAACTGGCCGAGGGGATGGTCGTCAAAGTCCGTGGGGTGGTCGGCGAGTACAACAACAGGATTCAGGTGACGGTGAATCGCGTGCGGCTGGCCGAGGATAACGAATACGCGCCCGAGGATATCCTGCCCCACGCCTCCACCACGCCCGAGGAACGTAAGGCGCGCATCATGGCACTCACGGACAAAATCGAGAACGATTACGTAAAGCGCCTTGTCGGCGAGTTCTGGAGCGATGACGCCTTTCTGACCAAGTACCTCAACGCCCCCGCCGGCAAGCTCTGGCACCACGCCTACATCGGGGGACTTTCCGAACACTCGGCCAACGTGGCGGAACTCGCCCTGCGGGTGGCCGACGGGTACCCGTACCTTAACAGGGACTTCCTCGTTTTCGGGGGCCTGTTTCACGATGCCGGCAAGATGGATACGTACTCGGCCCGCACGGTCATCGACTACACCGATGAAGGCCGCCTAATCGGGCACATCTGCCTGACCGATCACTGGATCGCCGAGCGCGCCGGACGCATTGAGGACTTTCCCGGTCCGCTGTTGACCAACCTGCGCCATCTCATCGTTTCGCACCACGGTGAGATTGCCTATGCCTCGCCGGTGGTGCCGCAGATAGCCGAGGCGTTCGTGCTGTACTACTGTGACGAGATTGACAGCAAGATGGGGGCTATCGAGCGCATTCGGCTCAAGCACGACGGCCGGGGATGGTCCGAGTACGTGAAAATGCTCGACCGCTTCCTGTATTTCGGCGAGGGGAGCCGGGAGTCGGAAGATTGACCCCGCCCGGACCCGTGCTGACTCTGCAAAAGGTGTCGCGCCGGGTCGGCCCGCCCGAGGACGGCAGAGAAATCGTTAGTGACGTCTCCTGTGACATAGAGCGCGGCGGAATCTACACGGTGCTCGGCCCCTCCGGGGCGGGGAAGAGTTCCCTGCTTCGTCTTATCAACCGTCTGGATGAACCGACCGGGGGCGAGATCACCTTTGAAGGCAAAGCCCAGCGCGATTACTCTCCGTGCGAGCTGCGCCGAAAGATCGGTTACCTGTTCCAGACGCCGCACCTTTTCCCCGAAACAGTGACCGACAACCTGCGATTCGCGCAGGCGGACCTGTCGGAGGATCAACTCCGCGTCCTGATCGAGCAAGTACATTTGAAGGCTGACATGCTTGCCCGTTCGGGGGAGAGCCTCTCCGTCGGCGAGAAGCAGCGTGTGGCCCTGGCGCGGCTCCTGGCTACCGGTCCGACCGTGGTGTTGCTCGATGAACCGACGTCCGCGCTGGACCCGTCTTACACGGCGGGTATTGAAGACCTCATCAAGGAACTCGTGTCCAAAGGCGGGCTGACCGTGATAATGGTGACGCATCACCCCGAGCAGGCGTTGCGCATGGGCGGCGAGTCGCTTTTCCTGGTGGCCGGGCGCCTGGTCGAAAGCGGGCCGGCCGACCAGGTCGTGAACCACCCGCAGACGGAACTCGGGCGCAGGTATAAAAACAGGGATCTCAAATGAATCAGATGGCGGTGATCGGCTACCGCGAAGTTCTGATCGCAGCGGTGCTCGTTTTGCTCTCGATTGCCATCAGCCGGTGGTGGCGCATTCCGGTGCAGAAGGACATGGCGCTCGGATCGGTCCGCGCCTTTGTGCAGTTGGTGCTCGTTGGCTATGCCTTGGAGTACGTCTTCGCGCTGGAGTCCATCTGGCTCATTCTGCTGGCTATCATGGTGATGATCATCGTGGGCGCGCACGCCGCCGCCGGCAGGGTTTCCGGCCTGAGACGGGCTATCACGATCACGTCGACGGCCATGATAGCCGGATCACTGTTGACTCTGGGGTTTATGCTGCTGCTGGACATTATCACCCTGGAAGCGCGATACGTTATTCCTCTGGCGGGAATGATCATCGGCAACTCCATGAACGCGTCCGCCCTTACGATCGGTCGCATCAGCGCGGACATCCGCAGTCACCGCCTGGCCATCGAAACGGCCCTTTCACTCGGGAAGAGCTGGCGCCAGGCCACGCGACCGTACCAGAAGGAGGCCGCTGTTGCGGGCATGCTTTCGATGCTCAACTTTCTGAAAACGGTAGGCATTGTTGCCCTTCCGGGTGCGATGACGGGGATGATTCTGGCCGGCGTGGACCCCCTTGACGCCGTGCTGCTTCAGATCGTCGTCGGCTACATGCTGCTCAGCGCCGTCACGATCACCTCGGTGGTAGCCCTCGAGCTTACGGTCCGGCGGTTCTTCTCGCCGTTTCATCAACTTATCCTGAACGATTCGAAGTAGCCTGCGGCTGGGGCCAACAAGATCGCGACCCTCGCACGCCTCCACTTGACATGCACGTTGAATCATCCGTTCTTGATGTGAGTGAATGGCATGAGCGGGTAATCAGGAGGGAAAGATGCCATGAAACGCACAGTGCTGATCTGTATCGCGGTCGCGCTGTTGGTCGTTCTCTTCTCGGGTGACACCAGAGTATCCGATACCATGCTGGTATCATCGACTATGTAGAAATCCCCCGCCCAACCCGGGTCTACATACGGGCCCCTCCCCAAAGCCGCCGTTACTCGATTTCCCGGATTTGCGCCGTTCTTATGCGCTCTACAGCAGCTTTCATGAGCTCATCCACCGTGTCGGCGTACGTATCGAGAACATACTGACGCTTCCTCTCAATCAGATCCCGCTCCGAAATACCAAAAGGAAAGCGAACAACAAACTCATAGCCTTCAAGATAGTCCAACCAGTCCCGAAAGGCTGCAACTGCCTCCTCGTCCCTGGCTATCCGCTCGATGAACTGTTCGCCCTCAATAATCAACAGACCATAGTACTTGGCGGAGTTGTCCGGATTACGAGCCCATGTCGGGCGCTTCCCGACTATCTCAGCATATTCCTCGTCGGCTATTAGCCGGTATCCGGGAAGCTCAGGGCGATTCTCCTTCAGAAATGCGATTTCAGCACCGTAATCCTCATGTAAGTCCTTCCTCCGGTCAAGCATGTCATAAAAGAAGTTGACTTCCTTGTCTCGGAACAACCAAGTCATTCCGAGCTCAAACTGCCCCGGCTGGTTTCGGCTCTTTTCTACCCACGCGGCTCTTAATGACGTGTCTTCCTTCAATAATGTAAGGAGCTCGGACACAGAAAAAGCCAAGTTGACGTAGTCGAACCGGTCCAAATGGTCTTTCAACAATTGCATGACCTCTCCACTGAGCACAGGAGGGTTGCTCCTTATGCTGTCTGTTTTCTGCTGCGAACAGGCAAGAGCAGCCGCAAAACAACAGAGCATGAACGCTAGTACTGTCACTCTCATGAGCTATCTCCTCCTAATGCAAAGGCGGGTCTAGAATAGTAATACTAAAATTACGGTTCGTCTGATCTATGATTGCATTGAATGCATCGGCGCTTCTTCCAACCCAATTCGTACCCCACTCAAAACCAGGCAGCCCGTAGGTCGGGTTCCAACCGGCCGCAGGCCGGGAGAAACCCGACACGGGCCCATGTATGAACTACTCTCAGATGCAACCCCCCGGTGAACCAAGAGTATACCGTATGGTCTATGTTGTGTCAAGGCGTGAGTCAGACAGTGACACCGCAGAAGCCCGTCTTCAGGATGGTCACGCTACTGCCCCAGTCTCTTCAACTGCTTCCCGGCAGACGCCTTGTCTTCCTTCGTCCCGGCCCTGCTTTTCCGTTGTGCTACAGGAGCTTACGCGCCCCCATGATCAATGTGCGACAGCGCCACATGTTACCTGCTGATTACCACTCGGCGCCGGGCCTTTATTGACAGACTCACCATCGGTACTCCTTCCTTGCTCTGCTTGTAAGGTCTGTCCCTCCTGTTCGACTAGTCTGAAAAACCAATGTGGGAGACTACAATTATGACACGCCGCTTGATCTTCGTAATCGCCACCATTTGCCTGTGGAGTGCGCAGCTTGCCCACGGCCAGAATCTGCTTGATGGTCCTGATGGCGCCTCATACGATGAGGCCAACGACAGATACCTGATTGCAAGCAGCCAGAATGCTGCTATCGTAGCCATTGATCAGGAGGGAGTGCAGAGCTATTTCCTCACCGGCCTCGGTAGTTACGTCTTTGGGGTCTTTATATCGGGTGACACCCTGTATGTTTCGGGCTCCGTTGGTGAGGTGAGAGCTTTCAACCTGAATTCGGCGGAACTCCTGTGGTTGAAATTCATCGCCGGAGCCCACTACAATGGTGGCATGGCCATGGATAGCTCGGGGTATCTGTACATTGCCGATAACTTCGGGTTCGACAGCAAAATATACCGCATGAATCCGAGCGATCAGACCTGGGTGACATTCGTCGGCTCCGGGCTGCCGGCGTTCACAACTGACTTGATCTACGATGAACCCAATAACCGTCTACTCGTCATCGGGTTCTATATGAACACACCAATTACCGCTGTCGATCTTGAAGATGCTACCTTGACGCCACTCGTCACGCCGCCGTCCATGAACCTGGGCGGGATTGCGATGGACCACGATCGAAACGTCTATGTGTGCGAGTACTACAAAGGCACCATTTACATGTATGATCAGACTTTCACGAATCCACCGGCTGTAATCTCAGACGACCACGGCAGTGCCAGCGGCATTGCTTATGATCATGTTCATGACATACTGATAGTACCGGATTTTATGAATCACCAGGTCGATTTCGTACATCTGAACGATAGCGACGGTGATATGATTGACGACCCCGATGACAACTGCGTCGATGATTACAATCCCGATCAGCTGGACCGTGACGGCGATGGCCTTGGCGACGCCTGTGATTCCGTCTGCTGCGTCGGCGATGTCAGCGGAAACACAGACAACGACGCGTCGGAGATCGTAGATATCGGCGATCTGACCAAACTCATCAGCTATCTGTTCATCACGTACGAGGAACCGGTTTGTTTGGGTGAAGCGAATGTCGACGGTGTTAGCAGTGTGGATATCGGCGATCTGACGCGCCTTATCGATTACCTGTTTATCGCGCAAACACCGCCGGCCCCGTGCCTGTAGACGTTGCCCCTACTCTCCGGTGCGGGTCGCCAGGAGAATCCTCGCAACAGTCATTGATCTTCGAGTATTCGTCACCGGTCGGTCGATCATACTATAGGCGACGCCGGCACGTTCTTATTGGTAGTATGTGATCGCGTCCATCAGCTTCCTGCACGCAACCTCGACAATCGGTCCCGGGCATCCGTGATTTCGGGGGGAGTGGCATCGGCATTGTCCCAACGGGACAGAAACGCCTCGTACTGCTCGATGGCTTTGTCCGGCCAGTTAGACTCCTCGTACGTCTGACCGAGGAAATAGCGGGCTTTAACGAACCAGATGCCATAGTAGTATCGTTCGGCCGAGTAGTCGTCCCAGATTGCCTCAAAAGCATCGCTCGCTTGACTCAGGTGCCCGTCTGCAAGATAGGCCCGGGCCAACCAGTACCGAACCGGAAAATGTAGGCTGCCCGAGTGAATTTCAGTGAAGGCACTGATCGCTGATGCGATCCTGCCCTGGCTGAAGTCGATATAGCCACGCAGATACCAGTAGTTCCACGGCAGCGAACTGTCCGACATGTGCTCCGAGCGAATCACTTCAAGGGCGGACTCGGCCTGCGCAAGTTGGCCCGCGTCGGTCAACGTCTGAACCCGATCGGTGCGACAGAGCAGCCTGGCCCCTGCGCTGATCGGTTCGCCAATCTGCTCACAGGCTTCGATAGTGGCAATTGCCTGCCTGAAGTCGCCGAGTTCGGCCAGTATGCGGGCTTTCATGAGCCGCTTTCTCACTGCCGCTTCAAATTGACGGTCGGTCATGTCAACCGCTGCCATGCTGTCCAGCACGGCCAGAGTGCTGGTGAACTGCCCCTGGGCCAGTGGAACGTAGGCCAGAAATTCCCGGGCACGCGCGCGCAAGCCGTCTTCTCCACGCAGGGCGCATACGCGGTAACAGCTGTCGGCGCGCTCGTAGTCTTGCTTGAGAAGGTAGAGGTGGCCGCAGGTCTGGAGCGTAGTGAAGTGGTCCGGCTTTATTCTCAGAGCTTGCAGATACGATTTAAGAGCTGCATCGACGTCACCATGGTGCAGGAAGAGATCACCGCGGGTGTCATACGGGTTGGGTTCATCGGGAGCAATCTCGATATAGCGGTTGACCGACAGGATGGCCCGTTCCCAATCGCCGGTGTTGTCGTAGGCGTAGGCCAGCGAGTTGTAGGCACTGCGATAGAACGGATTGACTCTGAGGGCCGCCTCGAAATACGGTATCGCTTCTCTGACCTTGCCGGTCATCCGCTGGATGAAGCCCAGCTGCCAGAAGGCATACGCTTCATCGGGGTACTCCTCGATCAAATCTTGAAGGAGACTGATGGCCAGGGCCGTATCCCCGCGAATGAGATGATACCGGCTCTCGATGTAGTGTTTCTCTTTTTGGCTGGCGTGTTCACTGTACTTCCGGGCCTGCTCAATCAAATCCCGGTTTCGGGACTGCGAAAGGTAGTAGTAAGCCATCGCAAAAGTCGAATCATACTCCAGTGCCCGCTCGAACTCTGCGATTCCCTCGGCTGTGTAGAAACGAGTGACGAATTCGACGCCGCTAAGATAGTGTCGAAACGCATCGGCCGAGTGGGTGGTGATGTCAGAAATCGGAAGGTCCGTCGCCTCCCGGGCCAGGATCGGCAGCGGAAGGTCCAGTCGAATCTGCGCGCTCAATCTGTCGATCACCGAGAAAATGTCTTCATCCGGCCCACCGGTCACGCGCTGGGTCGACAGAACGTTGCCCGTTGTCACCTCAGCCAGCCGCGAGGTTATGACGATTCCGGAGTCTACCCGGAGTAGTTCTCCGGTCAGGATCCAGTTGGCTCGCGCCTCGCGGGCCAACTCGATGGCAGCTTCCGGCCGCTGGATTTCGCTTCTGTCAATGCCTCGGGCACTCGCCAGATCGAGCATGTACGCGCTGGATATAACCCGCAGGTACTTCGATTCGCCCAAATCGGCGATAAGCAGATTAGTGGCAATATCACTCAAGTGATCCTGATCCTGCGGCTCGGCCACGTTCGTGAACTGGAGGACCGCGAGCCGGTTATCAGATGCCACAGCTTCATTGTCGGTACGGATGTCGACCTGCCAGTCAACGAGTAACAGGAGGAGCAGAATCGCCGCCGCCACGGGCATAGAATACTTCCACCGGCTCCAGATCCGTTTCCTCAACGGCGCCGCACCGGCCGCTTCCTTTTCCGCCAGCGAAATCGCGTAATCGTGAATCTCCGGGTCGTGACGAACCAGTTCGGCGACGTCGAGGTTCTTCTCCGCACGCAAACAGCAGAACTCACATTCGATCAGATGCTGCTCAAAGGCCCTGCTTTCTTCCTCAGATAGCATCCCCAGTTCATAAGCGTAGAGCATGTCACCATACTGCTTGTCGATACACCGACTCATGAGCCCTCATCCTCCTGACTGAGACACTTCTCCAGCATCGTTCGCGCTCGCGACAGAGTGACCCAGCAGTTGTTACGGGTAATCCCCAGACGAAGGCATATCTCGTCCGTCGTATAACCCTGAAAGTGAAGGCTGAGGATGCGGGCGTGCCGCCGGTGCGTCTGATGAATCTTCCTAAAGCAGGTCTTGATCCTCACCTTGAGCATTGGATCCGGGTCGCTCACTACTGCTCCTGTCCGCCGTTGGCCTAGCTGCCTTATCTTGTCAGTACGGATCTTCTTTAGCCTGAAATGATCCACGATCTTGTTATGCAGAATCCTGTATGCCCAGGCGGCAAAACTCGACTCGACCGTGAGTTCGTCAAATTTAGCCACCACGGCGAGAAGGGCATCCTGGGCAACATCCTCAGCGTCCTCATCCCCCCACATTCGATGTCGAATAATAACCCGAAAACATACAAGAAGGCGGGCATATAAGCTGGCCCTGGCGGCGGCATCACCACCATGGGCCAGAGAATACAATTCGTCGATGCCTGACATCGGTTCCATCGCCGGTCCCATAATAGTACGACCGTTTCGCTTTATCAACAGCATTTCTCGATGGCTTTGATCAGGGGATTCCGATCAGCCCGGCCGGACCGGCACGCACTCGTTTTCGTAGTCTCCAGAAAAGTAGTATGGCGGTTGCAGGCAGTTTAGTTTCCGGCCTGGTTGACCAGACAACCGTCCCGGGACAACCGGCCGACAGAGCGGCTTCTCCGGGCGGTATTTATAAGTGCCCTGCTTTTATCCGATCGACTCATGCAGTGTACCCGTTTACACGTATTTTCAAGCCGTTTTCCCCGGCAGGAGCAGTATAATGTTTTGCACGACCTATATGCGGTCGGATTGCCGCAGTCCGGGTAATCGGGTGTGGCCGCCCGCCCCTGGGGGTCATCCGTCCAGGCCGCCGAGACCTCCAGCCGGGCGCCAGGGGCGGCTCATGCAGCCACATCGCGGGTTATGGTGCCTGGCCGAGTCACACAACAGGAAACGCACGGCGGTTCTGCCGTGCCCGTTGAAGTCACCGGCTCCCGCCGCTTCCTATAGTATCTTCTCTTCAGGTTTACCGCACGGCATCGCACACTGCCGGCTCCCGTGATTATGACCGACAGTGCCTGATAAACTCTCCCGCCCGGGTATTCTCGCGGCGCCATCAAGGCGAAGCCGGCCCGTGCGGTCCGGTTCCGACCGTGCGCGGACGGCGGCTCAAGATTGCGCTTGCTTTTGGTCCGGGCGGGGGGCATTATTTAGATCGGTCTGGTGACCGACCAAGGCAGTGTTGAACGGAGAGGTGGCCGAGAGGCTGAAGGCGGCGGATTGCTAATCCGTTATAGGGGTGATACCTCTATCCAGGGTTCGAATCCCTGCCTCTCCGCCAGATTATTTTGGGGCGGGGGGATTTGCCGTGCGTAATTCATCGTACGTAATTTATCATTCGCGATTCATCCGACAACGTGCGCCGGGGTTTGTCCTCAGCCTCTGGCGAGTGAGAAGCGGGCGCGCGAGACCGGATTCAGGCGGCCGAGGATTACCGCAGGACTAACTCAAAAAGTTGCACACTAACGGGGGCAGGTCAGATCAGGACTTGCTTCTCAATCGTGCCAGCCGTTCTGTGGCGTCTTGCACTGACCTGATACCCGGGTCGGCGTTTTTCCAAATGTCCAGGAACGTAACATAGAGGTTGGTGGCTTCGGTATATCTTCCGGCTCGTTCGTAGGCCAGACCCAGGTAGTAGTACAACTGGACGCCCATGAAATGCTCTCTAAGCCGTTCCGCATCGTACACGTTGAGTTCCTGCTCAAATATACGGACCGCTTCTTCAACCTGCCCCAACTCCATGTAAGTTCTGCCGAGGAGGAACCGGGGGGTGAATCCCCAATACACTAAGACATCCTTGATCGCGTCTGACAGTAATTCAACGGCTGCCCGGTAATTTCCCTGGTTTAGTTCATGATATCCGGCTATGGTCAAGTACCGCTGGAGTTGTCGCCTGGTGTTCCCGGCCTTGCTCTTGAGCAACGCCAGAGCTTCTTCAGCCCTGGCTGCCTGCTCGGTATGGACGAGTCCGTATGCGCGGAGAGCTAAATAGTCCATGGTATCTAGGTAGGAGCGCGGTGTTGTCGACGCGAAGCCTTGCTCGAGTTCCTGCAGGCCTTGCTCGGCATTTCCTGTGTGCAGCTTCACGTGTGTTCTTTGACAAATGAGTGGGAATGTCCAAAGACGGCCTTCGGGCGCCTCACCTGCTATGCGGCGGATATCCTCGATTCCTTGATCGAGAATCTTAATAGCCTCTCGGAACTTTCCCTGGTAAGCTGCTATGTTCGCGAAAAGAACAGCCACCCTGATACTGTCAATGCCTTTCAGCCTTGACGCCCAAACTCGAAGGGAGGCTGCGGCACTGTCATATTGGCCGCTAATGAGGTATAGGTCGGCTAGCTTGGCAGCAGCCTGGCCAAAATCCGGCTTGATCTTGACGGCTTCCCGGTAGGATTCTCTCGCTTCGGCAAAACGGCCGTGCCGAGCGAACAGTTCTCCGCGACTGTCATACGGGTTAGCCTCCTTGGGTGCTACCGCGATATAACGGTCAAGGGTAGCAATTGCCTTGTCGAATTCACCTGCCAGATCGTAGGCGTAAGCAAGGGAATTCAGGGCCAGCCTGTATGTGGGGTCTATCTCGACGGCCTGTTCAAGATGGCTTATCGCCTTTGTATACTCACCCATGTCCCTGTACCAGAGCCCCAAGTTATAGTAAGCGCGCTTTTCGTCAGGCCACCTTGAGATCAGCTCTTCCTGAATTGAGATAGCTCGTTTCTTCTTCCCGGCCAGCCACGCGGCCCGACTTCGAATAAAGAGTTGATCCTTGTAACTGGCGTTGTCGACATAATGCAGTGCCTTCTGCGCAAACGCCCGCCTCTCCCCGGCACCAACAAACGTGGACAATTGGTAGTACACCATGGCAAATGTCGAATCATGCTTGAGGGCAATTCTGAAGTGCTCCCGAGCTTCTGGATTATTGAGCTTTGAGATGCTCTCAATCCCCCCCAGATAGTGCCGATACGCCTCAGTCGAATGAGTAGTCACGTCGGCAACCATCCGGTCCGGTTCGTCCCGGGCTGCGAGCGGAAGGGACAGATCGTTCTTGACTTCAATGCTCAGCCTGTCGACAAGGGAGAAAACTGTCTCGTCGCTTCCGCTCAGGACACGCTGAGACGCTATCGTAGTACCAGTACCTACCTCAATAAGCTGAGCAGAAATCGATATCTCCGGTCCTGACTGAATAATATCTCCCACCAGCATGAACCTGGCCCGGGCTTCTCTGGCCACTCTAGTGGCGATATCTCTATCAAGCGCCTGCTTTGGGCCCATGCCCATCCGGTTAAGGATATCATAGACCATCTGACTGGAGACAACCTGCATGTACCGGGATTCCGACAGATCCGTTATCAGGAGGCTGGTAATGATCTCTCCCAATCTCTGGGCATCCTCTTCGTCACTCAGATTGTCAAAATACAGGATCGCCAAACGATTCTCGGTGGCCACAACCTCGTCATCCGGCCGGAACTGAATACTCCAGGGCTTCAACAGCACAATGACCAGTACTATCAGAGCTGCTGCCCAGGCCGGGAGTAGAGACCTTTTTCTCGATGGCCCGGCTGAGGGAGATTCCTTGGATTCCGATGACTTAGTTGAAGTGTCCGCGTTTTCATCGAGATGTCCGACAAAGTCGCGAAGTTCCGAGCTATGCCGGAGCAGATTACAAGTATCTCTGAGTTGCTGCACCCTGTCATTGCAGTACTTGCACTCCAGCACATGTACTTCAAAAGCATCACTCTCTTCCCCGCTGAGCATGCCTAATTCGTAGGCATGCAACAGCTTACCCAACTGTTTATCTTTGCATTCGCTCACCGGCCAATCTCTCCTTCATCCATACAACTCTTGAGCATGGATCTGGCTCTTGACAGCATCACATAGAGATTGTCTCGTGTGACTCCAATTTTCCTGCAAACCTCCCGGGTAGTATAACCTTGATAACGAAGGTTCAATATCCGGGCATATCGTCTGTTTGTCTTATTCATTTTCGCAAGACAATCCTTAAGCCTGCCAATCAGCGTTGAGTCCTCTTCCGCCAGGGGCGAGGTGTCCTGTTGTGAGGAGATCTCCTCAAGCTTGCGCCGAATGGATGATTTCCTTCTGTAGTAGTCAAGGACCTCGCCCTTGAGCACTGTATGTGCCCAAGCTGCGAAACTTACCATGATCTGCACCGATCCGATTTTCGCAGCTATTTTTGCCATTGCGTCTTGGACTACGTCCTCGCAGTCATAGGCGTCCACAATCTTTTGCCGGACGAAGACGTGAAAGCTTGCATACAAATACTCAAAAAGCTGCTCTCTGGCCGGTTTGTTTCCTCTGAGAGTCTCTTCGTATAAGTCGTTAATAGGCAAAGTGGTTCCGCTCACCGCTGTGGCCTTGAAAGCTCTACAATGTCAATCTAGAAACGAAAAGGCAACTATTATGCTGGCTGGAGCCTGCATTATGGCAAATTGTCGCGTTTCGATTCCCTTCCAGCGGGCAGCACGAAAAAAGTACGAGACACAATAGTATGATATTTTGCGCCTGACATTGTTAGATACGGGACCTTCGTCCGGCTGTTATTACGTACGTTTTCTGACTGCATGGCACCAGGATTACACACGTAGGATAACAAACACCAGTATAACATAGAAGTGATCTGATGACACATTTTGGATTCAAGGCCCTTATAATCTTGTTTGTTCCCTTATCGGGCTCCTCTGTTGTGCTCCCCCCTTTTGCCCAAGTTATTGCCCGTCAATATAGTACGGGCGAATCCTTCGGAGACAAGCCCAATCCGGAGACTTTTGATGGGCTCAAAGAAGTCATCACTCGGTGGGTTGACCCTTACGGAAGAAGTCCCATCAATTATGAAGAATGGAAGTCAAGTCAAACTGCCACGGATCCCTTTCAATATAGACTCGTCAGTTCAGTTGATACGAAACGTCAGCCAGTGGCTGGATCCAGATTC